>CASEGD010000099.1 GCA_949287345.1 uncultured Phascolarctobacterium sp.
TATGACAAGATAATCCAAACAATTCGTTTCCGCGAGGGAAACAGTCACCTCCGTTAAAAGTATACTTATCTAATTTTATCATAAGCGGCGGCTGCATAAAAGAGGCAAAAAAGTAAAAAAACAGTCTTCTGGGGTTAATTTAAGGCTGTAGTTTGCCAATGCTTCCCTGACTGTAAGCGTAAAGGGGCCTGGCGTTAAATTTAGCCGTTTTTCGCCCGATTGGCATAAAAAACACCCGGCGGCTGTGTTTGCCTGCCGGATGTTTGTAAATTTTAAGTTAATAACGCCGCTTATTTAACGTAGTAAACGTAATTTTCCTTGCGCGCCGCCGCTTTCGGTTCGGGGCAGTCGGCATAGCCTAAAATGCAGTGGCCGATGCCTTCGTAGTCGCCTTCAATGCCCAGCTCTTTTAAAAGCGCCTTGCCTTCGGGCAGCTCAAATTCTTCTTTGGCGCGGTGAATCCAGCAGCTGGCGATGCCGCTTGCGTGTGCGGCCAGCATCAGGTTGCCCATAACAAGGCTGCCGTCGTAAACATAAGTCGGGAATTTTTTATCCGCCAGCACGATAACGACAACCGGCGCGCCGTAAAACGGGTCAAAATCCGGCTTGCCGAAAATTTTGGCGTTGAGCCTGCTTAATTTATCGCGCAGCTCTTTATTGGTAACGGCAATCATAATCGGGCTCTGGTTGCCGTGGCCGGTGGCGGCGTAGGTGCCGGCCTTTAAAATTTCGTCCAGCGCATTTTGCGGAACCATATCGGGTTTATATTTGCGGCAGCTTCTTCTGGTCAGTAAATTTTGCATAGCTTCATTCATGGTAAAACCTCCTTTGGGGGCAGCGCCCTTACAAGTTAAATATAGCACTTGGCCAGCGCTTCGTCAAATATCCGCTTAGGCGGGATAATTTAAAAGCCGCTGTAAAAAATATTGCATTTTATGATATAATTAATAGATGTAAATTTTTATAAAGGACGGTAGTTATGCGTTTAAGAAAAAAGCCGTGGATTGAAACGGCAATGGAAGAATTAAAGGATAAATACGTGCTGATGCACAACTTAGAGCAGTACAAAGGGCACTGGCAGGAGCGCTTCCCCGGCAAGCGTCTGTGCCTTGAAATAGGCTGCGGCAAGGGACGCTTTTTGACAGGAATGGCCGAGCTGAACCCGGAGAAGGCTTTTATCGGCGTGGAAACGCAGCACGATATTTCGTACTATCCGGGTAAATATATTATGGATAACAAGCTGGACAACGCCGTTGTTATCTGCGCTAACGCGGAAAATTTGGAGGACTGGTTTGAGCCGGGCGAGATTAAGGAGCTGTATTTAAACTTCAGCGACCCTTGGCCGAAGGCACGCCACGCCAAACGCCGCCTTACGCACCGCAACTTTCTGGCAAAATACCAAAGGCTGCTCGGCAGCGGCGGGCACCTGCGCTTTAAAACGGATAACCGCGGGCTGTTTGATTTTTCCGTGGAGGAGTTTAAGGAGTTCGGGCTGGAAATTATCGCGCTGAGCTACGATTTGCACCATTCGGAATACGAAAACGCCGTACAGACGGAGTACGAGCAGAAGTTCAGCGCTTTGGGTACGCCCATTAATTTTTGCGAGGTTGTATTTAAGTAGGAGCTTTTATGCAGAGGCACTTTTTAATTTGGGAAAACCCGCGTGACGCCGTAATATGGATTACGCTTTTGCTGCTGGCGATTGGCTGCATTAACGTGTTCAGCGCCAGCTTTGTGGAAGCGACGGACATGTTCGGCGACGGGTATTTTTACTTAAAACGCTATATTATTTTTGCCGTTATCGGCTTTGCCGTAATGCTGTGGCTTGGGCTGCGCGGGCCTGATTACCACCTGTGGCTGAGTAAGCACTGGCTGAACATAATTTATTTTACGGTGCTGGTGCTATTGATTGCCGTTGAAACGATTGGCGTAACGACCAAAGGAGCGCAGCGCTGGCTGTATGTCGGACCGATCAGCATTCAGCCTTCGGAGCTGGCGAAGCTGGCGGTAATTATGCTGTGCGCGGGGCATCTGGGCAGGCGCTTAAAGCAGCATCTGCGCCCGGCGCTGTTTGATTACCCCGGCAACAAGGCATTTATCATGTCGCTGATTTACGGCGGGCTGGTTTTAGTGCAGCCGGATATGGGCACGGCGTCGATTGTTGTTGCATTGTGCGTCGGCATGTATATTCTGGGCGGGCTGCCCATCCGCATGCTGGCAATGCTTATGGCGGTAGGCTTTGCAGGGGTTGTTGCGTTAATCGCCATCGCGCCGTACCGCCTGCAAAGGATACTGGTGTGGTTCGACCCGTGGAGTGACCCATCCAACGCAGGCTACCAGATGGTGCAGTCCTTAATCTCCATCGGCAGCGGCGGCGTTCTGGGCGCACCGTGGGGGCAGGGCAGCGGCAAATTCTTTTATCTGCCGGAGGCGCATACGGACTTTGCCTTTGCCATTTACTGCCAGGAATGGGGCTTTTTCGGCGCACTGTTTTTAATATTTTTGTTTGCACTTTTGGGCATTGCGCTGTTTAAAATGGCGGCGGCCTGCCGCGATGAAGAAGGCTTTATGCTCATCAGCGGCGTAACGCTTCTGGTTGTGGGGCAGGCTGCGGCTAACATGCTGATGGTATGTGGCTGCCTGCCGGTTATCGGCGTGCCGCTGTCATTTATCAGCTACGGCGGTACTTCCATGGTCGTATCGCTGACGGCGCTGGGACTGGCGCTTTCCGTTTACAAGCAGGAGGTTAAGCGCGAAAAACGCGAGGAAATGCTGCGCGAAGCGGGCATGCCGCCGATTATGCCGACCAGCACCCTGAGAAACAGGGGGTGGCGCAGATGAGAAAACCGTTCAGCTTTTTTAACAGCAAAAAACGCTTTTTTGGTTTGTTTGCCATAATTTTTGCGGTGTTCGCGGTGGTTATCGGTCGCCTTGTATGGCTGCAAATCGTGCGCGGCGAAGATTTGGGCAAGCAGTCGATGTCGCAGGCAATGGGTACGGACGTTATGTATTCGCCACGCGGCGCGATTGTGGACTGCAACGGCGAAGAACTGGCCGTCAGCATTATGGCCAAATCCCTGTACGTTGACCCGCTGGAAATGGAGGACCGCCCCGGCAGTGATGTTGCCAAAACCGGGCGCAATGTTAAACGCCTGGCGGCGGATTTACTGGCCGGGCCGCTCGGCATCAGCGCCGAAAGCCTGTACAGCGATTTTACCACCGAAGCAAGATTTATCTGGATTAAGCGTACCTTAACGCCGGACGAGGCGGACACGGTGACGCGCATTATAAAAGAAAATAAAATCCCCGGCCTGCACTTTTTGGAAGAAAGCAAACGCTACTACACCAAAAAATCCATGGCCGCGCAGATTTTAGGCTTTGTCGGTACGGATGACAAGGGCCTGAGCGGCATTGAGCTGGCGCTGGATTCCGTCATTAAAGGCGCGGCGACCCGTCAGGAAGAAATGGTGGACGCGCTCGGACGTCCGATGGGCGAATCCGGGCTGAACGCCACACGTCCGCAGAACATGCCGACGGTGTACCTGACGATTGACAGCAAGATTCAGTTTGTGCTGGAGGACGCGCTTGACCGCGCCATGCAGGAAACAAAATCCAAAGCGGCGTCCGCCGTTTTGATGGACCCGCATACCGGCGCAGTGCTGGGCATGGCTTCCCGCCCGACCTTTGACCCCAACGACTTTGGTGAATATCCGTCATCGACGTGGACGAACAGGGCAATTTCCATTATCTACGAACCGGGTTCCGTCTTTAAGCCGATTGTCGGCTGCATGGGGTTAAGTGAGAACATCATCACGCCGCAGACGCTGTTTAACGATGCGGGCAGCATTAAAATTGCCGACCGCGTTATCCGCAACTGGGACGGCGAAGGCCGCGGCTATGTCCCGTTTGAGGACATTATCAAATACTCCATCAACACCGGCATGGTGCAGTTGGGCATGCAGCTTGGCGCGCGCCAGATGACCGATTACAGCAAAAAATTCGGCTTCGGCCAGCCGACGGGCATTGAACTGCCTGGCGAAGAAAGCGGCATTTTGTACAATCCGGAGGATATGTACGAGCCTGATATCGCCACTATGGCGATTGGGCAGGGCATTGCCGTTACGCCTTTGCAGATGCTGCGCGCGATTTGCGCCATTGCCAACGGCGGCGAGCTGCTTAAGCCTTACATTATTGATAAGATTGTGATGCCGGACGGGCGCGTGCTGCGCGAGGGCAAAAAAGAAGTTGTGCGCCGCGTTATCAGCGAGGACGTTGCTTCGCAGATGCGCACGATGATGGAAAAAGTAGTCAGCGAAGGCGGCGGCAAACCGGCGCATATTGCAGGCTATCAGATTGCGGGCAAGACCGGCACGGCGGAAAAACTGGCCGAACAGGGCGGTTACGCGCCGGGCGAATACATTGCTTCCTTCGTCGGTTTTGTACCGGCAGCCAATCCGCAGTATGCGATGCTGGTAATGCTGGATACGCCGCAGGGCGCTTTCTACGGTTCGCAGGTTTCCGCACCGGTGTTTAAGGATACTTTGCAGCAGATTCTGGTTGCCAAGGGCGTGCAGCCCAGCACGCATGAAGGGCTGCCTTCGTTTGAAGAACACGGCAAGGACACCAAAGCCGCCAAAGTGCCGGTAATGGAATTTTTGCCGGACGGCAAGGTAAAAGTGCCGGACTTTACGGGGCTTGATATGCGCCAGACGGCTGAACTTGTGCAGCGCGGGCATCTGGTGCTGGTGCCTTACGGCAGCGGGCGCGCCAAAAAGCAATCGCTGGCGCCGGGTACAGTCGCCGCGGAAGGCACAAAGCTGGAAATCTGGTTTGAATAATATTTTATCTCTACCGGAAGGAAAAACGGAGCCACGCAGAGAATTTAAATAAGATACGGTTATTTTTTGCAGTGTAAATAAAGGGAGGTACCAAGATGTTATCGGATATTGAAATTGCTCAGCAGGCACACATGCTGCCTATTACCGAAGTTGCCAAAAAGCTCGGCATCGGCGAGGAGGATATTGAACTTTACGGCCGTTACAAAGCCAAACTTTCCATGGATTTGATTAAAAGGGTGCA
>CASEGD010000100.1 GCA_949287345.1 uncultured Phascolarctobacterium sp.
GCGGCAATTTTTATGGAATCGAGCATTTTCGGCGTTATCGCCGTGTTTATCGCCAAGTTCGGCACAATCATCATCGCGGCGCATCAGGCGGCAATGAGTTTTACATCGCTGCTGTACATGGTGCCGTTAAGCTTCAGCATGTCGCTGACCATCGTCGTCGGCGTGGAAGCCGGTGCGCGCCGTTTTGGCGAAGCGCTGCGCTACAGCCTGCTGGGCATTGCCTGCAATTTAACGGTGGCGGTTGCGCTGACAATTTTTGTGCTGCTGGACCGTGAGCTGATTGCCGGGTTGTACACGTCCGAACCTGTGATTATCAGCCAGACCGTTGCCTTTTTGTTCTACGCCATGTTCTTTCAGGTTATGGATGCCACCGCCGCGCCGATACAGGGTATCCTGCGCGGGTATAAGGATGTTAAATCAACCTTCTGGGCGGGGCTTGCAGCCTACTGGCTGATATGCCTGCCGCTCGGCTGCTGGTTCGACTACGGGCTGAACATGGGGCCGAACTCCTACTGGCTCAGCCTTGATATAGGGCTTTTATGCGCCGTCGCGTTTTTAGGGGGCAGGTTTATTTATTTGCAGCGTAAGATAAAGGTGAATGGTGGGTTGGATAGTTAATCATGGATATTTACTTCCAGGGCTTAACATTAGGCCTCGCCTATGTTGCGCCGATAGGCATGCAAAACCTGTTCGTCATCAACAGCGCGTTTACGCAAAGCCGTTTGCGCGCACTTATAACGGCGCTTATCGTCATCTTTTTTGACGTAACTCTCGCCATGGCGTGCTTTTTCGGTATCGGGCTTGTCATGCAAAAATACGCCACCGTGCAAATGGCGGTGCTTTTCATCGGCGGGCTGGTTGTAACCTATATCGGCTATGGCCTTATAAAAAGCAAAGTAACAAAATTAAACGGCTCTGCGCAAACGCCGGAGCTGATGAGTACAATCTGGCAGGCTTGCGTGGTAACATGGTTCAACGCGCAGGCCGTTATCGACGGCACTATGCTTTTGGGCGCGTTTAAAGCCACCATGAGCCATGCGCAGTCGCTGCACTTTTTGTTTGGCGTGCTGTCGGCGTCGTGCCTGTGGTTTACAGGGCTTGCGCTTGTGGTATCGCTGGCGGGCAATTTAATTACGCCGCGCGTTTTAAACGCCGTCAACAAAATCTGTGGCGCAGTAATAATAATTTACGGGTTGAAACTACTATGCCATTTTGTTGAGATGGTATAAAAAATAAAGCACAGCATTTTATTGCTGTGCTTTTGCTTTTTTATTTTTCGTTAACAATCAGCGCCATAACAACCAAATCGGTTTTACTGTGAGCGCTGTTGCCGATGCTGTGGCTTTCGCCTTCGGCGCAGTAGGCAACGTCGCCGGGGAACAGTTCGGTTTCCGTGCCGTTGTCGTTGTATTCGGCGGTGCCGCTTAAAATATACAGCGTTTCGCTGGTGCCTTCGTGTTTGTGGTAGCCAAGGCTGCACCCCGGTTTTAAAATTACGCGGGCGTAGGCTGCAATTTTGCCGCCGTAAACGCTTTCGTCGATAATGTGCTCCATAATGGTGGTGCCGGTGCCGCCGGCGCGTTTTTCAAAGTAATCGGTTTTTCTGTCTGTTACAAGCATGGTTTTCTCTCCCTCTGTAATAAAATTAACACAATGGGTTATTCGCAGCGGCGCGGCAAAAATCCTGCGAAAAAAATTTAAAAATTTTTCATTTTACCTCTTTACAAATTTAGCGAACTAAAGTATAATCTAAAACATAACAACGATATTTAATTTTTTGAAGGGGGATTTTGAAATGAAAAAATTATTGGTACTGGCGATGACTTTAATTACCGCGCTGTGTCTGGTGGCAGGCTGCGGCAGCGACGGCCCGAAAAAAATGGTGGTTGGCCTTGACGATAACTTTGCACCGATGGGCTTCCGCAACGAGAAAAACGAAATCGTCGGCTATGACATTGATATGGCACGCGAAGCCTGCAAACGCGCAGGGCTTGATGTTGAGTTCAAACCTATCGACTGGGCTTCCAAAGAAGCTGAAATGAAAGGCAAACGCATCGATGCTATCTGGAACTGCTTTACCGTTAACCCGGAACGCGCTGAAGTTTATCAGCTTTCCAAACCTTACATGAAAAACGCTCAGCTGATTGTTGTACCGGCTGATTCCACCATCAACACCGTTGCCGATCTGGCAGGCAAGGTTGTAGCTGTGCAGGATGACAGCACCGGTTCTTACATCATCGACGGCAACGATGAAATGCGCAACAGCCTGAAAGAATACAGAAAATATCCTGACTTTGCAGCCGTTTACATGGATATTGACAGCGGCCGCGTTGAAGCAGCGATTGTTGACGCCGTGCTTGCCCGTTACTATGACAGCAAGAACCCCGGCAAATACAGAATCCTTGAAGAAAACCTTGGCGATGAAGTTGTAGCAGTTGCTTTCCGTAAGGACGATAAAGACTATGCTCCGCTGATTGACAAGGCTTTGGATGAAATGAAAGCCGACGGCACTGCCAAAAAGATTTCCGAACAGTGGTTCAATGCCGATTTGACCAATTATTAAGATTTAGTTAAGCTGCGGGCCGGTGGCGTTGCTGCCGGTCCGTAAAACCGTTAATGCCCGAGGAGTTTGAAATGGATTATATTATCAGTATCTTGCCGCAGATGTGGGAGGGAACCCTTGAAACTATCAGATTGTTTACAATAACGATTGTGCTGTCGATACCGCTGGGCGTTTTGCTCGCGCTGGGGCGCGTATCCGGCCTTAAGCCGCTGCGTGACGCAATTGGCGTTTATGTGTGGCTGCTGCGCGGTACGCCGCTGATGCTGCAATTATTGTTTGTGTATTACGGCCTGCCGTTTATACCGGGCGTGGGCATCAGGCTGGATGACTTTCCGGCAGCGATTCTGGCGTTTGTGCTGAACTATGCCGCGTACTTCTGCGAGATTTTCCGCGCAGGCATTCAGGCGGTGCCGAAGGGACAGTACGAGGCTGCCCGCACTTTGGGCATGAATTATGTGCAGACGATGCGCCGCATTGTGCTGCCGCAGGTGTTCCGCATTATTTTGCCGCCGGTAAGCAACGAAACGATTACACTGGTTAAGGATACTTCCTTAATTTATGTGCTGGCGATGAATGACCTTCTGCGCACGACGCGCAACCTGGTGCAGCGCGATTTCAGCATTACGCCGTTTTTGGTGGCGGGCGTGTTTTACCTGTTGATGACGCTTGTTTTAACTTACGGCTTTAACAAGCTGGAGCGCAAATATTCGCGCTATGAGTGAGGAGCAGTACGATGAACAAAATTAAGGCAGAAAATATCTATAAAAGTTTTCAGGGGCTTGAGGTTTTAAAGGGCATTAACTTAAGTGTCGATGAGGGCGAGGTTGTGGCTGTTATCGGCCCGAGCGGCGGCGGTAAAAGTACGTTTTTGCGCTGCCTGAACAAGCTGGAGATTATCGACAAGGGCAATATTATTATCGACGGTGAAACGCTTGCGGAAACAAAACCGGACGGGCAGGTTGTGTACGCGCCGGGCGACGAAAGCCGCCGTATTGCCTGCAAAATGGGCATGGTGTTTCAGCAGTTTAATCTGTTCCCGCACATGACGGTGCTGGAAAATTTAATTGAAGCGCCGGTGCAGGTGCAAAAGCGCAACCGCGACGAAGTTATTGAAGAAGCCAAAGTGCTTTTGAGCAAGGTTGGCTTACTTGAAAAAGCGCACGAATACCCGCGCCGTTTAAGCGGCGGGCAGCAGCAGCGCGTGGCGATTGCAAGGGCACTGGCTACAAAACCTGCCATTATGCTGTTTGACGAACCGACGTCGTCGCTCGACCCGGAACTGACGGGCGAAGTTTTGCGCACCATGCGCGAACTGGCGGAAGAAAAAATGACGATGGTGGTTGTAACGCACGAGATGGGCTTTGCCCGCGAAGTTGCCACCAAAGTGCTGTTTATGGCCGACGGTTACGTGCAGGCCGAAGGCACACCGCAGGAAATTTTTGAAAACCCCCAAAACGAAAGATTAAAAGCATTTTTACACAAGGTGCTGAAATAACAAAAAGGCATTGCGCAGTTTGCGTAATGCCTTTTGTGCTTGCGGCGGTCAGCCGAGCTTTGCCATAAATTTTTCTTTGTTGATGATGAAGCGTTCGTGGCGGCCTTTGCCGATTTGCTTGTCCTCATCGGCGGCGGTAACTTCAAAAACAAGCTTGCGCCCTGCAACTTCAACCAGCGTGGCAGTAGCGGTTACGTTTTTGCCCAGTGCCGTCGCCGCATCATGCGTAACGTTTATTAAAGTACCGACGCTGCTTGTTGCGTCATCAAAGCAATCCGCAACGGCGTTGCAGGCGGCCTGTTCCATCAGGGCAACCATGCAGGGCGTGGCAAAAACCTGCAAATCGCCGCTGCCCATGGCAATGGCGGTGTTGGTTTCGCGCACAATCGTGGCGGCAGTGCCGGTCAGTCCGGGTTTAAGTTCAATCATACAAATGCTCCTTTGCTGTAAAATCTTTCTGCTAACATTTTAACCGCTTTTTAACCGTTGCGCAAGTGCCGCGGCGCGTATTATAATAAATTTACGCTTACGCGGATATTTTGAGGGGGACGCCATGAACGAAGAACTGCAAAATAAATACAACAAACTTATAGATGAACTGAAAAACTGCGGCAGGCTGGCGGTTGCCTTCAGCGGCGGCGTGGACAGCGCGTTTCTGGTTTACGCTGCGCATGAGGCGCTGGGCGATAACTTGCTGGCGGTTACCGCAGTAACGCAAAGCTACCCGCAGCACGAAGCGGCAGACGCTGCCAAAATTTTACAAAACTACGGTGTGCGCCACGCGCAAATTAACGTGGACCAGCTTGCCATACCCGGCTTTTGCGAAAACGGCGCCGAGCGCTGCTATTACTGCAAACGTGCGCTTTTTGGCGCGATTATGGCGGAAGCACAAAAGCACGGCATAACTTTGGTTGCCGACGGCGCAAACACCGACGACGAAAACGATTACCGCCCCGGCATGCGCGCAACGGC
>CASEGD010000101.1 GCA_949287345.1 uncultured Phascolarctobacterium sp.
TTTGCGAACTGGTGGATGGTGAATAATGTCACAGTTAAGCTGCACCAATTTTTTAGCAGAAAAAATACAACAACTTAAAATTGCCGTTATCGGCGATGTAATGCTGGACCGCTATTTTTACGGCGAGGTTAAGCGTATTTCGCCGGAAGCGCCGGTGCCTGTCAACAAGGTAACGCGCATTACTTCCGTGCTGGGCGGCGCGGCCAACGTGGCTGCAAACCTGGCGCACCTGGATTGCAAGGTCTACGTCGGCGGTGTGACGGGCGACGATGAAAACCGCCGTTTGCTTGAGAAGATGATGGCGGAAGCCGGTATTGATTACAGCGGCCTGATTAAATCGGACAAGCGCGCTACCATTACCAAAATGCGTATTTTGGGCGCCAAGCAGCAAATGCTGCGCCTTGATTTTGAAGAAGTCGGCGATATGTCCGAGAACGAAACGGAGCGCCTCAGCGCATGGCTGCTGAGCCTCATTGACAGCGGGTTGGACGGCATTGCCATTTCGGACTATGCCAAGGGTGTCTGCTCGCATAATTTTCTTCAATGGGTTATCGCCACGGCGGAACAGCACAACATACCGGTGCTGGTCGACCCGAAGGGCGCTGACTGGACGAAGTACAGCGGCTGCACTTTTATTACCCCTAATTTAAAGGAAATGTGCGAAGCGGCGCACGAAACAGTACCCAACGAGGATGAACTGGTGCTGCGCCTTGCGCGCGACGCTGCCAAAACCTACAATATTAAAAACGTAGTCGTTACCCGCAGCGAAAAGGGAATGACGCTGGCAGGTCAGAACGGGCTTGTCATTAACGCACCCGCAACGGCGCTGGACGTTTTTGATGTATCCGGCGCGGGCGACACTGTTGCCGCAACTTTGCTGGCCGGTGCAGCAGGCGGGCTTGATTTAAGCGACGCCGTGTACATGGCTAACCGTGCGGCAGGCATTGTTGTCGGCAAGGTCGGCACTTACCCGGTACATCGTGATGAACTTTTAAAAGACCTGCTTGCCGAGCAGCGCAAGGAGGGCTACGGCTACCGTACTTTAAGCTGGCAGGAAATTGAATCGCTTGCCAACACCTGGCGCGCCTGCGGCGAAAAAATCGTTTTCACCAACGGCTGCTTTGATATCCTGCATGTGGGGCATGTGTCTTATTTGGAGCAGGCGGCGCGTTTGGGCAAGCATTTAATTGTCGGGCTCAACACGGACGCATCCGTTAAGCGTTTAAAGGGCGCAACCCGCCCGCTGAACCACGAGCTTGACCGCGCGCGCGTTTTATCCGCGTTAGCGTGTGTTGACGCTGTTGTGTTGTTTGGCGAGGATACACCGACAGAACTGATTAAAAAAATCCGCCCCGACATTTTGGTCAAGGGCGGCGATTATAAACCCGAAGAAGTTGCCGGGCGCGAATACGCCGGCGAAGTACAGATTATTAAATTCGAGGACGGCTATTCCACAACCGGCCTTTTGGAAAAAGTGGCACAGCTTGTGAAGGAGGGCAAATTATGATTATTGTAACCGGCGGTGCCGGATTTATCGGCAGCAACATTGTTAAAGGGCTTAATGAACGCGGCCGCGACGATATTTTGGTGGTCGATAACCTTACCAACATGGTAAAATTCAAAAACATTCAGGGCTTAAAGGTTATGGATTACATGGACAAGATTGATTTTGCCGAGGCGCTGAAAGCAGGCAAATTTGCCCATGAAAAAATTGACGTTATTTTCCACGAGGGCGCATGCAGCGATACGATGGAATACAACGGCAAGTACATGATGCAGAACAACTTTGAATACACCAAAAACCTGATGCATTTTGCCATGGACAGAAAAATCCAGATGATTTACGCTTCGTCTGCTTCCACCTACGGCAGCGGCGCGCACGGCTTCAGCGAAAAGCCGGAATGCGAGGAAGCGCTGAACGTTTATGCGTTTTCCAAACTGTTTTTTGATAACTATGCCCGCCGTTATTTTGACAAAATGGACAGCCAGCTGGTTGGCCTGCGTTATTTTAATGTTTACGGACCGCAGGAGAACCACAAGGGCAAAATGGCTTCCATGGTCTTCCAGATGTACAACCAGTGGAAGGCCGAGGGCAAGGTTAAACTGTTTGAAGGCATCGACGGCTACGGCAACGGCGAGCAGACCCGCGACTTTATCTACGTTAAGGACGTTGTTAAGGTTAACTTTTTCTTCTGGGACCACCCGGAACTGCGCGGCGTTTACAACTGCGGCACCGGCCATGCGCACACCTTCAACACGCTGGCTAAGGGCGTGCTGAAACATTTCGGCAGCGGCACTCTGGAATACATTCCGTTCCCGGATGTTCTGCGCGGCAAATACCAGAGCTATACGCAGGCTGACCCGACCAAGCTTCTGGCAGCGGGTTACGACGGCGGCTTTACCGATATCGAGGATGCAGTAGCTGAATACTGCGCACTGTTGGACAAGACCGGCGGGTACTACACCTATGAAGCTTAAGGCTGCGTTTTTCGACCGCGACGGCGTGCTGAACGTCGATAAGTCGTACTTATATAAAATTGAAGATTTGGAATGGATTGACGGCGCAAAAGAAGCGCTGGCCTATCTTACCAAAAAGGGTTACACAGTTTTTGTAGTTACTAACCAAAGCGGCATTGCCCGCGGCTATTACACTGTGGACGACATGAACAAGCTGCATGAATTTATGGCGCAGCAGGTGGCTGCGGCAGGCGGTAAAATCGAAAAATTTTACTACTGCCCGCATCTGCCGGAAGGCAAAATTGCTGAATACGCCGTTGAATGCGATTGCCGCAAACCCAAGCCGGGGCTGATTCTGCGCGCGTTTAAAGAATATGACATCGACAAGGACGCCGCCTTTTTAATCGGTGACAAGCCGCGCGATGTGGAATCCGCGGAAGCGGCAGGCATTAAAGGATACCTGTTCAGCGGCGGCAATTTACTAAACTTTGTTAAAGAGATAGTTGGCTGATGGAATATAAAAATATTTTACTTATTAAAATGAGCTCGCTGGGCGATATCCTGCACTCGCTGCCGTTTGCGGCGGCTTTGCGCGGGCGGTTTCCCCATGCCAAAATAACGTGGCTGGTGCACCCTCAGTTTGCCGGCTTTTTGCCGGACCCGCCCGTTATCGACGAGGTCATTTATTTTGATAAGGTAAAATTTAATAAAATGGGCTTGTGCGATAAGCTGCATTATTTTAAGGAAATGCGCAGGCTTTTGCACAGCAAACATTTTGACTTGGTCATTGACTTGCAGGGGCTGTTTAAAAGTGCGGTGCTGGCTGCCATCAGCGGCTGTGATAACCGTATTGGCTACTGCGAAATGCGCGAGGGCAGTAAATTCATCAGCCGCCCCATTACCGGCGCACATAAAGCTGACCATGTTATCGAGCGTTATCTCGACGTTGCCCGTTATCTGGGCGCGGAAGTTGACGGAATAGAGTTCCCGCTGCCGGATTTGACGAAGGAAAGCAAAGCCGTAGCGGAAAAATTACAAAATAAAGGCCTTAAGGGCGACTATGTTGTTATGGTGCCGGGCGCACGCTGGGAAACCAAGGTGTGGCCGCCGGAAAATTACGCTAAGCTTGCGGAAATGCTTATTGCCGGTGGTACAAGCGTTGTGCTGGCGGGCGGACCGGACGACGCGCCTAAGGGCGAAGCGATTGCGGAAAAGTGTAAATCCGCTAAGCTTATCAATTTAATCGGGCAGACTTCGCTGCGCGAGCTTGCGGCGCTGATTAAGGGTAGCAGCTTTTACATCAGCGGCGATACCGGGCCTCTGCACTTTGCGGCGGCGCTTAAAAAACCGCTTATCGCCATGTATGGCCCGACCAAGGCCGACCGCACCGGCCCTTACGGCAGCGATAACAGCACGGTTATTATCAGCCCGGCCAAATGCGCAGGCTGCCTTAAAAAGCATTGCAGCGACTGGCACTGCATGTACGATATTACGCCCGAGATGGTGTTTGCAACTTATAGCAAAAAGCGTGGGGAGATGAATTAAATGGTTGAACTGAACGGAAAAAAAATACTGGTTACCTTTTTAATGCATCTGGGCGACCTGACGCTGACGACGCCGTTTATCCACGCCCTGCGCAAAGCCGCGCCCGACAGCCATATCACCATGCTGGTGGATGATCTGGCACTTATCGCCTGCGCGCGCCAGTTAAGCAAGCATAATTTTGACGTGCTGATAAACCTGCACCCCAACGAGCGCTGCTCCTTTATCGACGCGGTGACAAGCGTTAAGCTGCGCACCGGCACGACGCACAGCATTTTTAAATGGCGTTGGGATGTGTTTACGCCGCTGGACCGCAGCATGCACGCGGCGGATATGTATCTGGACGTGCTGACGCAGCTGGGGGTTAAAAATCTTACGCATAACGGGCTGGAGATTTTCCCCGGCGAGCGCCATATCGAAGAAGCCAATACTTTTTGGAAAGAGCACGGCGTAACGCCGGAGGACAAGCTGATTGGCTTTAACATCGGCAGCGCGGTGGTTACCAAACGCTGGGCGCCGGAGCGTTTTGCCGAGGTGGCCGACCATTTTGCAGACAGCGGCTACAAGGTTGTGTACTTTGGCGGCGCTATGGACGAAGAAATGGTGCAGGACGCCGTCAGCCACATGAAAACAACGCCGGTTATTGCAACGGGCGCGTTTGGTATTGGTGGCCTTGCCGCAGCCATGCGCAGGTGCAGCCTGATTATCACTAACGACAGTGGACCGATGCACGTCGCCATCAGCCAGAAGGTGCCTATTGTGGCAATGTACGGGCCCAGCAATCCCAAACTGTACGGGCCTTACACCAAAGACGCCGTTATCGTAACCGCACAGCCGCCGTGTCAGGGCTGCGCAGGCGGCATGAAACACAAATGCAGCGACATGCAGTGCATGACACGCCTAACCGTTGCGCAGGTCATCACCGCGGCGGAAGAAATGTTGGATAAACATAGTAAATAATCGAGGATAAAAATGCAGAGATTTCAAATCTTTTGGCATAATTTACAGCAAGACTTAAAAATATTTTTATACTTCATAATCCTGTTCAGCGTGTTCAGGCTGGCTTTTCTGGGTATTTTCCATACCTATCTTGCCTCCTGCCCCTGGCAGGATATTTTTCTGTGCCTGTGGTATGGCTTCCGCTTAAGCCTTAAAACGGCGGGCATGATTGCGCTTATCGGCTTTGCATTTACAACGCTGCCGCAGCTTGCGCTGATAAAATGGCCGTCGGAGCTGGTTCGTAAAGTATGGGGCGCAGCGGCGGTTGCAGTTTTTACCATAGCCTTTTTTGCGCGTATACCGTATTTTGAAATTTTCAATTCCGGTTTTAACATTATGCTGATTAACGGCGCGCATGACGATTGGGGCGCGATTGTAGATACCGCCGTCAACGAATACGGCCTTTTATGGCGCTTGCCTCTGGCGCTGCTTGCGGCAGGCATATTGACATGGCTGTTGTTTAAGCTGCTGAAAATAAAAACGCGCCCGGCACAGATAGCAGGACGCAAAAAACTTTGGTTTGCAGTTGCAAGGGTAGTAATTGTACTGCCAATATTTTTTGTGTTTGTGCGTTTCGGGGGGGCATTTGACTTTGCCCATTCCATTAACTGGGAAAGTGCCGAGCGTTTAAAATCGGCTTTTCTAAACGAGAATATTCTTGATGACGGGCAGGCTTTTTACCGCGTTTATCAAATTTATAAAGAACAGAAAAAATTAACCAATGTTAATATCTCACCGGAAGAAATCCGCAAAGATATCGCCGTATTGGGCGGCAATCCGCAGGCGGCGACGATTGAGGAAGCCTTTAAACGGCAGGGAACTGTGCCCAAACTTGCCAAACAGCCGGATAATGTTATTGTAATTTTGGGTGAAAGTTATGCCCTGTGGCCGATGCTGCCCAAATATCAGGCAATGGGGCTGACAGATGAAGCGCTGCGCATGGCTAACAGCGACAACAGTTGCCAAACGTCACTGATGCTGGCACACGGAACCGGCACAATGCCTGCGGTTAACGGTTTTGTAACCGGCCTTGCCGAAGCAGGTTTAACCGAAGAAACCGTGCCGGAGAGCTATAAAACCAAGTACGGCACCGGCATTGGGCAGATTATGAAAGATGCCGGTTATACAACGGTGTTCTGGTACGGCGGCATGCCTTCGTGGCGCAATATTAAAGATTATGTTTTAGCGCAAAACTTTGACGAATGTTATTGTGCGAGCGATTTTAATTACGAAGGCGGCAATGCCTGGGGTTGCCCGGATAAAACGCTGTTCAGCAGGGTGTATGAGTATATCGACAGCCATCCGAATCAAAAGACATTCCACATTATTTTAACAACCAGCAATCATCCGCCGTATACTATTGACGTTGCTGCGGAAGGGTTTGATAAAAATAAAGTGCTGCAAAATCTGCCGGATGATATCAGCAGCGACAGTGAAACAATTAACGAGCTGGGTCACATCTGGTATGCCGATATGGCGATGGGCCGCTTTGTGCGTCAAACTGAAAAATTAAAGCCGGATACCCTGTTTGTGGTAACCGGCGACCACGCAGAACGCTTTACCTTCAGTAAGGATGTTAACGATAAGACGCTTTCTGCAATTCCCTGCATAATTTACGGGCAGGGCGTACAAAAAGATTGGCTGCCTGCAAATGCAACAGGCTGTGCCATGCAGATAATGCCAACGCTGGCAGAAATTGTTGGCAAACCTGATATGCAGTACAGCAGCATTTTGCCAGACCTGTTTACTAATGACAAAGCTGTCTTTAACCACCGCTTCTACGCATGGGACGATAAAATCTTCGACCTTAACTCCAAAACGCCTGATAATATCAAATACCGCGCCGACGCAGCAAAGAAAATAACGGCGTGGAGAGTGGTAAGGAGTAATAAGATTGAGTAAAATATGGTATAATTAACTAAAGTTGATTAAGAGGTGAGTTTTGTGTCTAAAGTTTCGGTATTGATTTTAGCAAGAAATGAAGAAAATAATATTAAGGATTGTATTGAAAGCTGTAATTTTGCCGATGAAGTAATAGTTATAGATGATAACAGCACGGACAAAACAAAAGAAATTGCCGAACAATTAGGCGCAAGGGTTATAAACCGCAGTATGAACGGAGATTGGGGCGGCCAGCAGACTTTTGCCATTCAGCAGGCAAAGTATGAATGGATATTCTTTATAGATGCTGATGAGCGCTGTACACCGGAACTTGGCAAAGAAATCCGCGAAACTGTTGAAAAAAATGAACACTATGCTTATTGGATTAAACGTAAAAATAAATTCCATCATAATAAGGCTACACATGGGACTTTGCGTCCGGATTATGTTTGCCGTTTAATGCCGGCAAAAGGTTCTTATGTTGAAGGATTCGTGCATCCTGCTATTATAACGCCTTATGAAAACAAAAAATTAAAAGAATGTATGTATCATCATACTTATGAAACATGGGAACAACACATTAATAAAATAAATAAGTATACGACATTAGCAGCAGAAAAATACAAAGAAGAAGGAAAAAACATTAACTTTTTTATAGATGTTGTTTTAAGACCGTTGTGGGCATTTTTTAAAGTCTATATAATTAATTTGGGCTTTTTAGACGGTAAAATAGGGTGGGTATTTGCTGTTGCCCATTATTATTATACAACTATGAAATACGCTAAATTATATTATTTGTATAAATGCAAAGGTAAGTTATAAAATAAAAACACAGGCACTAAGCCTGTGTTTTTATTTTATTAAAGCAATTAACTTATTGGTAAGTTCAGAACTATATTGTTTTTTTAAAGTATTTATGAATTGTTCCCAACGCCTTGCAACTTTTGCCTTTGCAAAATAATGGAAATGGTATTCTAACGGAATTAAAACACCGCTGCCCATATCATTTACAATGCGAACTTTATATGCATCTGTTGATATTTTCTGAAAGATAACATTTTCCGGAAATAAGCCCATAGTTATAATTTCGTTGTCAAACAGTTTTTCTTTTAATTCCTTAACCATTTTTACAGTTAAATCAAAATTTTGCTTAAAAAGTGAAGGCGAAAGTAAAATTTCCTGCAAAGTAATGCTTTTGCTCTTATCAAAATTACGGATTACTTCAAAAAGATATCCATGACCTAAATTAGTTTCGATTTCGCCATAATATTGCGGCAAAAGGTCATAATTTTTATTGCGGCGTTTTAAAACCTTAATATAATTTATCTCGCGGAGCAAATCTGTTTGTCCCCCCCGATTGTACGCAATCTTTATGCAAAGATTATCATTATCAGGGTGAAGATAACATTTCTTGTGACGTCCGGCTCCATAAAAAAGGTCTTCGGTTAATATAATAGTTTCGTTTGTTGAAGTTGCCATAAAGTACTCCTGATTTTTATGCTAAAATAATTATATGTTATTTTAACATAAAGTACAATTAGAATTCATATGAATTTTAATTGTAGTTAAAAAATCCGGTAATGTATTACCGGATTTTTGTTTACATATCCAGATGCGGGTCATCTTTAACTGATTTAGTTCCTAAACCAGCCTTAGTATTATCAATAGTAAATTTATATTTGGGTGAAGCAAGGCTTTCTTCTTCATTATAATGATTAGATTTTATATTTAAAATGCCGCAAACCAAATTATAGATTAAATCATTTGAGAAGAATTTATCCTGATTAGCATTTAAAGCGTCTGCTATGTCAGGATTATTTTGTTTGTAGGTTTCAGATAAATATATAAATAAAGGAATACGTAAGCCGATAAATTTTGTTTCATCCGGGTCGCGGCTGCGGTTAGGGTCGGTGCCATGGTCGGAAAAATAAATAAAAGCACTTAAGTTTAAATTCTTTTCGGCATATTCAAAATAATCTTGTAAAACTTTATCGGTATAAACCAAAGAATTTTTATAATCTGCTACACGGCCGGTAGTATCAGGGTCGGTCCATATTTGATATTCTTTGGGATAACGATGATTGTAATCTATATGGCTGCCCATAATATGCATTACAATAAAGTTTTTCTCATCAGGGTTAACTGTTGCCAAATGGGAGAGCAGACCTTCATCATAGCGTGATGTGCCGCCCCATTTTGCAACGTCGCATGTTTCTGCTACCATAGTTATAGGTGTATCGTGAATGCCTATTTTACCCTGATTACT
>CASEGD010000102.1 GCA_949287345.1 uncultured Phascolarctobacterium sp.
GAAAACCAAAGCCATTCTTTTAACCAATCCGGGCAACCCGACCGGCGTTGTTTACACCCCGGAAGAAATGGAAACCATTGCCAAACTGGCAGTTAAACATGATTTAGCAGTAATTGCCGACGAAGTTTACCGCGAATTTGTATACGACGGCGAATATAAAAGCTTCGGCACCATGCCGGAACTGGACGATAACCTGATTATTATCGACTCCGTTTCCAAGCGTTACAGCGCCTGCGGTGCGCGTATCGGCTGCATTATCAGCAAAAACAAGGACTTCTGCCAGCAGATTAACAAATGCTGCCAGGGCAGGCTGTGCGGCCCGATTCTGGAACAGGTCGGCGCTGCCGCGCTGTACACCACGCCGGTAAGCTATCTGGAAGCCGTAAACAAGGAATACCAGAAACGCCGCGACACCATTGCCGCAGGTTTAAAATCCCTGCCGGGCGTAGAAGCCAGCGACCCGAAAGGCGCGTTTTATGTAATGGTTAAGTTCCCGGTGGACGACGCCGAAAAATTTGCCATCTGGCTGTTGGAAAACTTTGATGTTGACGGCGAAACCGTAATGTTTGCCCCCGGCAACGGCTTTTACAGCACCCCCGGCCTTGGCGTTAACGAAGCCCGCCTTGCCTATGTGCTTAACTGCGACGACCTCAAACGCGCAATCTATATTTTAGGCGAAGCGTTAAAAGTTTACCCGGGCAGAACCTGCTGAAAAAATAAAGCGCCCACCCGTTAAGGCGCGGCGCTTAAATTTGACATTTAAACTTAATTTGCTATAATAAATATAGAAATACAAATGTGCTGCCGATAGACGGTCAGCCCTTAGTTGAAACAGTTAAAAGTAACCGTCACATATTTACGGGCATGTGGCGGTTACCTGTTTTTATGGGAAATATAAACCTGTAAAGATACAAAAAGCGCACTTCTGCAAGTACAGAAATGCGCTTTATTTTTTATTTGCTCTTTACAATAACCGATACTGAAGGCTGGCTGATGTTAAACAAATTGCCAAGGAAGTTTTGCGATATTCCTTCTTCTTTATATAAACGTAATATTTCGGCATTGCGTTCTTCGCGGGTTTTAAAGGGGTGGATTTGTATTTCTTCGTGGTCGATTTTATAGCCGTAATCGCGCACAACGATAATTTTGCGGGTGTTGTCGGTATTTCTTACCTTTATTTCCCATGTCTGTATGCCGGTTTTACTCCGGGGGTTATACAGACAGAATTCGGCTTCTGCATCGCCACATATTTGTTTTAAGTATTTGGAGTTTAGTTCTGTGTTCATATTGTTTACCTCTTTTAGTTTTTCTTTTGATTTCACCTTTGTATAAAGGATAGTACTTTTTAATTTTTACTTACTCATTCATCTTCATTCTTTTGACTGAGCAAAAGAACGAAGCAAGAAAACTCACGCTCCTCAAAAAACTTAACGGCTCAGAATCAAATAAGTTTGCCACTTGCAGCGCCTGCGGAAACTCGCTTCGCTCAAACATCCTCCGGCAAAAGCTGCCCTATTTAGTGAAAGTTTCGCCTATTTTTTGAAAGTCGCGGCTTCGCTCAAATTCGTACTTTTGCAACTTTTTTATTTTGATTATACTGTTACCGAACTTTTATAAAATGCTGACTATGGAAAGCGAAAGGTTTGTGCTATAAAACAGCAGACAAAAACTGCGGCGGCAAAAATTAGGACTCTATCCTTCGGGAGCTTGGCGCGCAGCCCGAGCGGAATCAGAGGAGCCGCAGGCATTTAACTGAATCGCCAATTAGTGCCAAGTGCAACGCAGGCAATAATTGTGCCAGTGAAGTTATGCAAATTTTGCGATTGAATAAAGAGCAAAATTTACGAAGCTGTTGCAATAGTGCAACCTTTCGCGTGTAGAAACGCTATAATTTTATATTATTAAATTGTTTAAAACAAAAGGGAGCAGAAGCTCCCTTTTGTAATTTAACTAAAGTTCGTTTCTCTTTGGCTATTCACTTAAAACTCCCAACGGAAGCCGCCGTTTATCTGCCATGTATTGTCAAAATCAGCGCCTAAAGTACGTTCTACATCAGCCCAGAAGAAGCTGTTTTTGCCAATGCTGATATCTGCGCCAAGGCCAATATCAAACCACGTTTCCTGTCCGTCATATTCATCGGTATAACGCTCGGTCGCCGTGCTTAAAGCAATGCCCTTGTCACCCATAAACTCGTGCATTAAATCGGCTTTAAAATAGTAGTTATCTGTTTTGCCGTTATCTTTTTCATATTCGCGCCCAAGGCGGAAGCCCACACGGCCGATTAAGCTGGTAGCTCCGTCCTGGTCAACCGCAATACCGCTGTCGGATACATAGCTTGCACCGCCGACACGGGCTAATTGCAACTGGGTCTGCGGTTCAAAATACCAGCCGCTTTGCATAGCGTTTTTGCGTCCCCATTCAGCGCTGATGCTGCCGAACCACTGATGATAATCGCCGCCGATATCTTCCATGCCGTTACTGAACATGCCGCTGATGTCATAATCGCTGTTAATGCGCCCGCCGCGCAGAACCAAATCACGGTAATGACCTTTTTCGCCAATCCATGTATCATACAGGCTTACGGCATAGCGTTTGTTTTCGCCGTCGCCGCTGGCATGCATAAGGCTGGTATCAGCATCAGTGTAGTCAACAGCTACGCCGCGGTAATGCGTTCCGTCATCTTCCGTCACTTCGTTATCAAAGCCCAGCTGGAACATATTGCTGTTGGTTTCAAAAGTATCATCCCAACCGGTTTTGGCATGGCGGTAACGTACCCAAACGCCGTTATCATCCTCAAGGTAACGCGCTTCACCCATGCGTTTGTTTAAGGTATCAAGTTCCGTGCCTAAAGCATAACCGGCATACATTGCGCCTTTGGCGGATTCATAGTTGGCATTGCCTTCGGCAGATTTGCCGGTTAAACCAATGTACCAATCAGTGCCGTTCCCTTTTTCACTGCCAACGCCATATTGATAATTATAAATGTTTGATGAATTATTAGAATTTATTGTGTCACCCATCGTAGTCGTAAAAGAAGTATTTCCATCCTTTACATTAGCAAAGTATAATTTATCACCAACATTCATTTTCTCAAGATTTGCTTTAGAAACGTCAAAATCTAAAGTTTGCTTTGAACCGTTTTCACTTTTCTCTATATAAACATAATCACTATTAGCTGTTTCCTTTTTTTGCCCAAGATTAGTTGAATAATCAAGGTCAACTTTAAAAATACCTCCAGTTCCTTTTAAATTTTTAATATTAACTTTTTGATGAGTATCTTTTGAACTATAATCAGCTAAATTAAAACCATTAATATTAGTATTACTCAATTTATTTTGAATATCATTATCCTGTAAATTAACTATACCGCCATTTAATGTTAAATTATCTAAAGTTGAATAATCATCGTAAATCCATTCAGCACCATCCGTCAAAGTAACATTAATTTTACTGCTTTCAGATATGACATTACCGTACCAATACGAATTTGAAGAAGATATATCAAGATTAATTGTATTATCTCCAAGTCCTTTACTATTATCTAAATCTCCAATTATTTTAACATTGTTACCAGATACAGTTACCGTATTTTTATCATTTAATGCCTCCAATCCTCTGTTAATCAAATCTCCATATGGAGTTTTTGCAGAAATAGCAGTACTATTATTGCGTTCTTCACTTCCTCCAATAGCAGCAATTATGATTTCATTATTACCACCATTTATTGTTACATCAGAATTGGATTTTGCGTATAATGCTCCATTATTATCTATTGTTTCATCTTGAACTGTATTGATTATAGTAACATTTCCAGTAATATTATAAGAATTATTACTAAAAATAATAGCTTCGGTAGTATCAGCCCAAATCGTATTATCCTTAAGTCCGTCAGCTATTATATCAATACCATTAATATTTCCTACAGAAATAGTTCCCAATACTGTATTACCGTGACCATTTACGCCACCATGATAATAAATATCTGGTTTATCTTCCGCCCACGCAGTACCATAAACGCTCGTACTTAAAAGCAACCCCATCACAATTGCTTTTTCTAAATTTTTCTTCCCTTTCATCTTCAAGTCCCCTTCCGGTTTGGTATATTTATTACAAAGTTAAGCTTTAGTAAAGTTTAACAGCACATAACAAGTCTTCATCCAGTACTATATACAATAATATTATACCAAACCGTCTCCCCCCCGCAAGCAAAAGTTCGCACGCTTGCGCCGGCGAACTTTCCTATGGGTGGGAGACTATCCGGCGCCGCAAACGCTCCGACTTAGCACGGAGCGCTTCGCGGCTTTTTGCAAACCGTTATTCAGGTATAAAAAGCCGAATTGCAAATAAAAATTTGCAATTCGGCAAGGCGTATCGAACGCTTAAAAACACACCACCAAACACCAAGGCAAACTAAAAACGAGGCCTGCCTTCCGGCAAGCCTCGTTTTTAGTTCTACATTATTTCACATCAGTTTTCCACAAGCCGTGCAGGTTGCAGTATGCGTAAACTGCTACGGGTTTATCGCCGCCGGCAAAGGCAAATTCCGCTGCGGGTTTATCGCCCGGTTTCAGCGCTTTGCGCTGGCCGCCGCAGGCTGTTTCTACATAAATCCATTCAATGTAGTGCGCTTCCAGCATGGGGTGTTCGGCGCTGCCAACCTGTACTTTAAGCACGCCGCCTTCCATGGTGTATACCGGCAGGTGTTTTTCCTGCGAGGCTTCCACGGTGTTGGCGGTCAGCTCTGCCATCGGCTCGCCGCAGCAAATAATGGGCACGCCGCTGTTTTTAATCATGCCAACCATGTTGCCGCAATGTTTGCAAACATAAAATCTTTTTTCCATTCTGTTCATCTCCTTAAATAACTTTTGTGTTTATTACAAAGCCCCTGCTTTGATTAACCAAGTGCCACGTCCATTATCATCATTATAGTAAAGCCCACAATAAAGCCAATGGTAGATAAATCTGCGCTTTCATGCTCGCCGCCGCTTTGTGCTTCGGGTATCAGTTCTTCTACCACCACATAGAGCATGGCCCCGGCCGCAAATGCCAGTGCATACGGCAAAACAGGCGTCATTCCGGCAACAGCCCACGCACCAAGCACGCCTGCCATCGGTTCTACCACGCCGCTTGCCTGCCCGTACATAAAGCTTTTAAAGCGGCTCATGCCTTCACGCCTCAGCGGAATGGATACCGCCGCGCCTTCCGGAAAGTTTTGCAGGCCTATGCCAAGCGCTACTGCCATAGCCGCAAGCAAGGATGTATGGTCGCCGCTTGCCGCCGCTGCGCCAAAGGCTACGCCAACAGCCAGACCTTCCGGTATATTATGCAGCGTTATGCTGAATACCAGAAGAATACTGCGTTTTAAATGCGTCGGTATGCCTTCCGTCTGCCCCTCTTTTGCAAAGAAGTGGGCATGCGGCATAACGTGGTCTGCCAGGCACAAAAAGCCTGCGCCGCCCATAAAGCCGATGGCCGCTACCAGCCACGCCGGTATGGGTGCGCTTTCGGCCATTTCGATAGCGGGCTCAAGCAGCGACCAGAAGGACGCCGCCACCATAACGCCTGCGGCAAAGCCCAGCATCATGTTAAGCACGCGTTTGTTGATTTCTTTAAAAAAGAACACCATGCCTGCGCCCAGCGCCGTCATAAACCAGGTAAAGCAGGTTGACGCCAGCGCCAGCAGTACGGGATCGTTTATTTTTGTTAATAGTTCCATGTGTCACCTCTTGTATCTACTTTAATTATATATCAAAAAATAATTTTTACAATCTGTTTTGGCAAAAAGCGGGCAAATTATTTCCCAGGCAACAGAAAAACGCCCCTGATGTTCAGAGGCGCTCTTTCTGCTTTATGGAGAAATGGATTGAACATAAACGGGGAGGGCCGTTTATGCAGGGAACAAATTAAGCTTTGGCAAGCAGGCTGCCGATTTCCTTACATTCGGCTTTGGCGGTGTCGTCGGGTTCGCCCATGGCAAGCACGCCGGGGTGTAAAAGTTCTGCGCCGTCGGATTGCACTCTGGCTTCCCAGTCCTGCATGTAGCTGCCGCCCCAGCCGTAAGAGCCGAACAGCACTACTTTTTTGCCTTTTAATTTATCTTCAAGCATGGTAAAAAAGGGTTCAAATTCAGTTTCTTCCAAAACTTCCGCGCCCATGGCGCTGCAACCAAATGCAATTTTATCATAAGTGGCGGCTTCGTCGGGCGTAATTTCGCTTACGCTTTTAACAACGGCTTCGGCGCCAGCTTCTTTAATGCCTTCGGCAACGGCTTCGGCCATCATTTGCGTGTTGCCCGTACCGGACCAGTAAATTACAGCTATTTCCATTATATGTACCTCCTTTATATGGCAGCGGCGGCAACTTTTAAGGTTGCGCC
>CASEGD010000103.1 GCA_949287345.1 uncultured Phascolarctobacterium sp.
GTTACCAACTCCATCACCGTCGGCTTCGATTACAAAAAGAACATTATCATCATCAGCGAACATTACGAAGAAATTGCCGAAGGCATTATTAAAATCGTCGGGCGCGGCGTTACCTACCTGTACGGCGAAGGCGCCTACACCCACCAGCAGCGCAAAGTGCTGTTTGTCGTTGCCAAGCTGACGCAGGTGGCGCGCATCCGCCAGATTGTACGCAAAAAAGACCCCGGCGCGTTTATGATTATCACCGAGGCGAGCGACGTTTTCGGGCGCGGCTTTACCTCCGCCCCCAGCGGCAAGCATAAGCAGAAAAAGATTTTTGCCCTGATTAACCAGTACACAAGCGAGGACAACGGAAAATGATTTTAATAAGCGCGTGCCTGTTGGGGCGCAACGTAAAATACAGCGGCGGCAACAATTTGTGCCCGTGGCTGGCAAAATATTACAACACCGATGATTTTATCGCCATCTGCCCGGAATGCTTCGGCGTTTTGCCGATACCCCGCCCGCCTGCGGAAATACAGGGCGGCAGCGGCGAAGACGTTTTAAACGGCAATGCTAAAGTTAGCGATAAGGACGGCAAGGACGTAACGCAAAACTTTATCAGCGGCGCGCAAAAAGCGCTGGCCTATGCCAAAAAGCATAACGCCAATTGCGCCATACTAAAGGCACGCAGCCCTTCCTGCGGCTGCGGCATGATTTACGACGGCAGTTTCAGCGGCGGCAAAAAAGCAGGCAACGGTGTAACGGCGGCACTGTTTTTACAGCACGGCATTAAAGTTTACACCGAAGAAACCATAACAGAAGAAGAACTGATTAAAATTTTAAAAGAAAAATAAAACTCCCCCGCTGTCATTACACGGCAGGGCTTTTCACCCATTTTACCACCACGCGCAGCAAAGTTTTTATGGCAATCTTCAGCAAAATAGTTTATAATAAAGTTAAAGATATTTATCTTGCCGAAGGGGGATTGCTGTTATGGATAATGATTATATTAAACTTGATTATAAACCCAGAAAAAAATCCGCCAAAGAAACGATGACCACTTATGATAAAGCCATTAAAATCATGTTTAAGGTTTTAATGTATATGATTTTGTACCTTGTTGTTATGGCAGGCGTAAGTTATCTTTTGCAGTTTACCAAATAACCGCATAATTTTATATGTTAAGGCGCATCAATTTGGTGCGTCTTTTTTGTTTGCCGCTATGGCGGATATAAAAATAACGCAGATACTTTTGTATCTGCGTTTATGATTACTGCTTAAATTTTGGCTTACGCCATGTTGGCGAAGCGTTCCACTGCTTTGGTAAAGTTTTGGATGGTTTTTTCAGCGTCGCCGTGCTCAATGCCGTCGCGCACACAGTGCTGGATATGCCCTTCCAGTACAACCTGCCCCACGCGGTGCAGCGCCGATTTTGCGGCGTTAATCTGCATTAATATGTCCTCGCACGGCACGTCCTCATCCACCATCCTGTCGATGGCCTGCACCTGCCCGATGATTTTTTTCAAACGGCGGTGCAGATTGTCAGAATCCATACATTGCTTCATCTAATTCCTCCCATCCGCCGGCGCGCAAACACCGGCTTTAAAAAGGCCAAACCAGCGGTACGATGATGACCGTGGCGGCAAAACACAAAATTATCAGCGGCAGCCCGGCTTTAATATAGTCCACAAAGCGGTAATGCCCCGGGCCGACCATTAAAGTACACGGCGGCGTGCCGATTGGCGTTGCAAACGCGCAGGACGACGCTACGGCAATGGACATCAGCACCGGGTACGGCGATACGCCCAGCTCTTGCGATACAACAAGACCGATAGGCGCAAGCAGCGCCGCCGATGCGGAGTTGCTCATAAACTGCGTTAACAGCGCCGTTACTATAAAGATTAGTGCCGTTACAACCAGCGGACCGGGTGTGCCGCCCAGCATTTCCAGCATCCAGCGCGCCAAAAGCTCGGCCGCGCCGGTGTTGTACAGCGCATGCGATACCGGCATCATGCCCGCAAACAGGAAAATCGTACTCCACTCAATGGAATGGTACGCCTGTTTTTCCGTCAGGCAGCCGGTTAAAACGCAAATCAGCGCGCCAACCACGGCCGCCATTTCCACGGTAATTTTTTCCAAATCAAGGCACATTACCACCATGCAGCCCACTAAAATCAGCCCGGCAATAACCTGCTTGGGCACGTTGTGCTGCATCGGGTCAAGCTCCGCCAAAAACTTTTCGGGCACTTCGCCGCCCTCCGGCAGCAGCCTGCGCCCCACAAAATACATATAAACAATGGTGACGAGCGTTATAGGCACGCCAATCCACGCAAATTCAAAAAACTCAAACGGCTGGTAGCCAAAATTGCTCAGCGCGCCGCTGATGATAATGTTCGGCGGCGTACCGACAAGGCTTATCATGCCGCCGCTGCAAACCGCGTAAGCCAGCGGTATAAGCTGACGCGAAGGCGGCATTTTGGCAGCCGCGCAGATGCCCATAACTACCGGCAGCAGGCAGGCCGCCGTGCCGGTGTTGGAAAGGCACATACTCAAAACAGCGGCAACAACCATAATGCACAGCATTAAATTCTTCTGGCTTTTGCCGGCGCGCTTAACAATAAACACGCCGATGCTGTGCGCCAGCCCCGTGTGAAACATAGCCGCGCCAACCACAAACATACCGGCAAACAGCGTCACCGTTGGGTGCGAAAGCCCTAAAAACACGCCGTTGTCAGGTATGTAATTCAAAAATCCGCAGATAATCGCGCCGCCCATAGCGGTTACCGCCAGCGGAATAAGTTCCGTAATAAACAGCAGGGCCATCACGCCCAAAAGGATCAGACAGCCAACAGCAGGCTCCATACCTTCACCTCAATCCCATCAATTTCGTTCACTATCTTCATTAACCAAAGCGTCCGGCACAGTTTGCCCCTGTTCCGCTTCACTGTCACAAACACTGCAAACAGGCTTTGTTTCTTCAGCCGCCTGTGCGGATGTTTCAACGGTTTCTGCCTTTGCTTCGTCCTGTCTGCCGTGTTCTAAAATCTGCATAAATTCTTCGCCGGTAATGGTTTCCTTCTCCAGAAGGTAAGCCGCCAGTTCATGTAGCTTGTCCATATCGGCTTCCAGAATTGTACGCGCTTTATTGTGCGCTTCTTTAATCAGCTCCAGCACCTTGGCGTCAATTTTGCCGCTGGTGGTTTCGCTGCACGCCAGCGAAGTATCGCCGCCGAGGTAAGCGTTGGTAACTGTTTCCGTCGCCATCATGTCAAACTCATCCGTCATGCCGAAACGTGTAACCATTGCCCGGGCAATACGTGTTGCCTGTTCAATATCGTTGCTGGCGCCGGTGGTAATGCTCTTGAAGATAACTTCTTCCGCTGCGCGCCCGCCGGTAAGCGTAGCAATTTTGTTGAACAGTTCTTCCTTGCTCATCAGCACGTTGTCGTCTTCGCTGACCTGCATGGTATAGCCCAAAGCGCCGCTGGTACGCGGCACAATCGTAATTTTATGCACCGGCGCACTGTTCTTCTGGCGTGCTGCCACAAGCGCATGCCCAATTTCGTGGTACGCCACAATGCGTTTCTGCTCCTTGGGTATAACCGCGCCTTTGCGCTGATAACCGGCAATAACAACCTCTACCGATTCTTCAAGGTCGCTCTGCGTTACGCAGTCGCGGTGCATACGCACGGCACGCAAAGCCGCTTCGTTGACGATATTCGCCAGTTCCGCGCCGCTTGCACCGCTGGTTGCGCGGGCAATAGCGTTGTAGTCGATATCGTCGCAGGTTTTGATATTCTGCGCATGTACGCGCAAAATTGCTTCGCGTCCCTGCAAATCAGGCAGTTCAACCGGTATGCGGCGGTCAAAACGCCCCGGGCGCAACAGCGCTTTATCAAGCGATTCCGGCCTGTTGGTCGCAGCTAAGATTACAATGCCCTTGCTGCCGTCAAAGCCGTCCATCTCACTTAAAAGCTGGTTCAAGGTCTGTTCGCGTTCATCGTTGCCGCCAAAACGCCCGCTGTCGCGCTTTTTGCCGATGGCGTCAATCTCGTCGATAAAAATAATGCACGGCGCTTTTTCCTGCGCCTGTTTAAACAAATCGCGCACACGGGCGGCGCCCATGCCGACAAACATTTCAATAAATTCGCTGCCGCTGATGCTGAAAAACGGTACTTTTGCCTCACCGGCCACCGCTTTGGCAAGCAGCGTTTTGCCTGTACCCGGAGGGCCGACTAAAAGAGCGCCTTTCGGCATATTTGCGCCGATGGATTTGTATTTGTCCGGATGGTGCAAAAAGTCCACCAGCTCCATCAGTGCTTCCTTGGCTTCGTCCTGCCCTGCCACATCGGCAAAGGTCTTGCCGGTTGCGGCTTCCACATAAACCTTGGCGTTGCTCTTGCCAAAATTCAGCGGGCCGCCTCCGCCCATGCGCCCTGCCATAAAGCGCATAAACAGCTGCCCCAAAGCAAAAAAGATGAAAATCGGGATAATCCAGTTATACAGGATGTTTTCCAGCGGCGTGTTTTCTTTAGGTATTACCTGCGAAAACTCCACCTTGCTTTCCATTAAGCGGTTAACAAGCTGGGGGTCCTCCACCCTGCCGGTAACGTAAATGGATTTATCGTCGCTGTCTTTAGCCAGCACCGCAATTTTGTTGTTGGTAATTTCAACCTTGGCAACCTTGCCGTCGTCAACCATCTGCAAAAAGCTGCCGTAGGAAATTTCCTGCACCTTCGGGCTGAAGAACATCGGTATGATAACCGTGTTCAGCAAAAGCAAAATCGCCAGCGCCAGCATATAATAATAATACATTGATTTTTTTGGTGTTTTATCTTGATTTGTATTATTCATTTTACCCTCCATGTAAAAATCAG
>CASEGD010000104.1 GCA_949287345.1 uncultured Phascolarctobacterium sp.
ATAGCGGATTGTGGGAATATCCTTCACAATAACGCAGTCCATGCCGTTTTTTGCCATCAGGCTTAAAAACCTGCCTAAACGCTGCATCATTTGTATTCCACCATTCCTTCATTAAACAATAATACCATTATATTTTAACATAAACCGCGCAGGATGTCACGCATTTATGCCGGTTCTGCTTCCAAAACTTCTGTCTGGAAGGGCATGTTTTCAATTATTTCCATTACGTCGTTGTAGGTATCGGGCGTGCCTAAAAGCTTTACCACGCCGTCAGCCGGGTCTACGGTGGTTACAAGCGCCAGGTGCTCGTAGCCTTCCATAATCCAGTTAACGTCGGCAATTCGTTCCGGCGCAACGCGCACGTATATTATACTTCGTCCGTCGCTCATAAAATTTTCCTCCGCAGCAGCGAATCTGGCAAAAGCTCCGTGCCGCAGCTGATATAAAAATGCTGGCGTGCGTGCGGCGCACATTCAATCGGTGTACCTTCCCCGTCACGCATATCCGTCAGCGCCAGCGGCATTAAGGTGCCGTCCGGCATCAGCAGTTCCAGTTCTTCGCCGTTTTTTACGTTGTTGCGCTGCTCAATAAGTGCCTGTTTCGTTTGTTTATCGTAGCTTAAAACAATGCCGACAAAGTCATGCGTCTGCTCGTAGCTGCTGGTAGTGTAAACCTGTGCGTCCGCACCGGGCATACCAAAAGCAAAGCCTTCGGTATACGGGCGGTGCGATACTTTGTTCAGTTCCTCCAGCCATTCGGGCTGCACTTTGTAGCCTTCGGGGTCTGCCATAAAAGCGTCAATAGCCTTGCGGTACACGCTGACCACGGTTGCCACGTAATGTACGCTTTTCATGCGGCCTTCGATTTTTAAGCTGCAAACGCCTGCTTTAACAAGCTGCGGTATGCGCGCCAGCAGGCACAAATCCTTGCTGTTCATCACGTAAGTGCCGTGTTCGTCTTCTTCAAGGTCATAGCTTTCGCCAGGGCGGTTCTTTTCGTGCAGGGTATATTCCCAGCGGCAGGCCTGCGCACATGCGCCGCGGTTGCCGTCGCGCCCGGTTAAATAGCTGCTTAACAAACAGCGCCCACTGTACGATATGCACATTGCGCCATGCACAAAGGCTTCCAGTTCAACTTCGGCTTTAGCGCCGATTTCTTCAATCTCTTTCAGCAAAAGCTCGCGCGCCAGTACAACGCGTTCCGCGCCCAAAGCCTGCCACGCCTGCACGGACGCCCAGTTGGTGGTGTTAGCCTGCGTGCTGACATGCAGCGGCATATCGGGCACTACGCGGCGGGCAACGCTCCATACACCCAAATCGCTGATTAACAGCGCATCCGCACCGGCTTTTTGCAAACCGAGCAGATAGTCCGGCAGTTTTTCGATATCGCTGTTATGCGCAAAAATATTTACGGTTACATAAACTTTTTTGCCAAGGCTGTGCGCAAAATCGCATGCCTCTTTAATTTCGTCAAGTTCAAAATTGTTGGCAAAGGCGCGCAGGCCAAACATTTTGCCGCCCAGATAGACGGCGTCCGCACCGTAGCGCAGCGCCATTTTGCACTTTTCCATATTGCCTGCCGGCGCCAAAAGCTCCGGCCTGATTAGTTTTTCCGTCATGTTCCTTCCTTACTGCGGGCCGTGGATGTTTTCAATCTCACGCAAGTGTTCCTCATAGGTGCGCGTAAAGCGATGATGCCCGTCCTTATCGGCCACAAAATACAAATAATCCGTCTGTTCCGGGTTCAGTACAGCCTTAATAGCATCCAGACTCGGGCTGCCAATCGGTCCCGGCGGCAAACCAACGTTGACGTAAGTGTTGTACGGGTTCTGGATTTCCGTATCGGCGAAAGTAATTTCTTCCTTCTGCGCGCCCAAAATGTACTGAATGGTGGTGTCGGACTGTATCGGCATATAAATTTGCAGGCGGCGCAAAAATACGCCGGCAATGCGCGGCTGTTCCTCTTTAAAAACGGCTTCCAGCTCGACCATCGAAGCAATGGTAACAATGTCGCGCAGCTGCATATCGGCTTTTTCGGCCGCGTCGCCGATTTTTTCGTGGTTAATCTGCGTGTTGAACTCCTTAACCATCATCGCCAGCATGTCTTTTTCCGTCATGCCGTCGGTAAAAAGGTACGTTGAAGGGTAAATAAAGCCCTCTGCCTTGTAAATAACGTCCGGATTGTTGGTTTCCATATATTTGTAAGGCGTGTAGTTGCGTGCCGCTTCCTTAAATTTTTCGGCGTCGCCAAGGCCTTCCGCCGCCAGTTTGGCAGCAATTTTATTTACGGTATAGCCTTCCGGCACGGTAAAGCTTACGGTTTTAACCTGCCCGCGCGCAAGGATATCAATAATTTCGCTGTTGGATTTACCTACTTCAATTTCGTACTTACCAGCCTGAAGTTTACCCTCCAGCCCCATAAAACGCGCCTCAAGGCGGAAGCTTTCCGGGCGTTTAATCAGTTTTTCCTTATGCAGCATGTTGGCGATATCCGCCGCCGTCATGCCGTTTTCGACCGTTATCACGCAGGTTCTGCCGTCGGCTAAATCGGCATTGTTGCCGGTGTAATTCAGCACCCAGTACGCCGCCACAAAAACCACCAGTGCCGCGCTCAAAATAAACGGCAATAGTTTTCTCATATATTACTGCCCCTAAACTGTTGTACTTAAAAAATGCCGGACACAAGGCCCGGCAGGTTGGTTATTATTCTTCGTCCCATTCTTCAACGAGTTTTTCGTAAGCTGCTTTAACTTCTTCAAATTCCTCGTCGGTCGGGGCAAGATAAGTTTCGTTGCCGTCTTCGTCAAAGTCGATGCGGGCAATAACTACGTTATCGTCATCATCGTCCTCCTCATCGTGGCAATGGCATTCTTCATCGCCGCATTCGCAGTCGTCAACGTCCAGCGCGCAAAGCACGGCAAAGCTTTTTTCGCCCACGGGGATTACCATTTCCTCGCGGAAATACATTTCGTTGCCGTCTTCGTCGGTAAATACTACGATTTCTTCTTCGTCGATATGGTCATGCTCAAGCTCAAAATCTTTGTTGTCTTCCATTAGTGCACCTCTTTCTTAATATTCAAGGTTAATCAGCTTTATTTTATCTTATCATATAGCAAGCTGTCAACCAAACAAACTGTTAATTTTGGCGTTAATATTAAAACAGCGCCCGGCACAAACGCCGGACGCCGCTATTTTTTGTTTTATCTGCCAAACAGTTTGCCAAGCCCCTGCTTAACGGCGCCGCCAACCTGCTGGCGCACGTTTTCGCGCACTTCTTCCTTCGTCGGAAGGTTCAGGCTGACTTCGCTCATCTTATCAAAAGTAATTTTGCCGTTACTGTTCATCACAGCGTTGCTGGTAAAGCTGCCCAGCGGCGTGCCGATGCTGATGTTGGAAAACGTCATCACGCCGTTTGCGCGGCTGAAATTGCCTGCCAGCGAATTAAACGGAACGCCTGCAAAATTGCCGGGCGCGATGGTAAACGTACCGCTTGCCACGGCGCTGTCCGCACTTCCGGTGCCGTTTGCGTCGGATTCAAAGGATAACGGGCCGCTGATTTGCGTTTCCGTTACGGCGGTGCTGTCCATGCCGCTGCCTGAAAGGTGCAGCGCAAAGTTTTTGGTTGCCGCTTCCACCGTGCCGCTTACGCCCAGCGTGCCGCTGTAAACATTTGCATAGGTGTTGGTTAAGGTCACAAGCCCGTCAGTATAGTTGTAATTGCCGTTAATGCCGGTTGCAACCAGCGGCGCAACCTCCAGCTTATCCATGGTAAAGCTGCCGTTAATTACAGGCTCGTCAATCGGGCCTGTTACCTTGCCGTTAATATTTACGCTGTCCGTAATGCCAAGGCCGGGGCTTACCGCATCCACACGGAAGGCAGGCGCTGCCACGTTCAAATCATAGGTAGGCATGCCCAAATCCTGAAAGACTATTTTGCCGTCCATGCTTACGTCCTGCCCTTCCACCTTGCCGCTTACGCCGGTAAAGGTGGCTGCGTCGTTGTCAATGGCAAAGCTGCCGCCGCCGTCGCTGATATTATAGCCAAGCACCTGCGCCGCTACGCCTGCGAGGCTGCCGTCAAGGTTCAGCTTCCATTTGGCGTCGTGCAGGCTGCTCGTCAGTTTGGCGCCGTTAATAACGCCGCCGGTAATCTTCAAATCACCGAAGGACGGCAGAACTTTCATCAGCTCGGTTATCTGCAAATTTTTAACTTCTGCGCCGATGTTCACATCGTCATACTTTTTATCAATGCTGCCGATTAAATCAGCGTCGCCGTTTTTGCCCTGCAAGGTAAAGTTAATGGACGGAAATTCCTTTAAATTAGCCTGCATCTGCACGCTGTCAAAATCAAGCTTCTGCCCGTTCATATCCAGCGCCAGCGAGCCTTCTTCAATCTCTACCATGCCGCGGAACTCGGTCGGCTTGTCGTCTTCTTCCCTGGAAAAATTGATGTAGTTAATAATATCAAGCCCGTCTTTATCGGTGTAAGCCACCGCAAATTTAGGCTTTTCAATGGTAATGCTGTTGATGGAATTGATACCGAACGACCCTTTGACAATGTCAAACAGGTTGGCCGATATATTCATCTCCGGCACCTCGGCCAGCGTTTTGCCGTCAGGCGCAGTCCACACCACGTCCTGAAAGACTACGTTGCCCGATACGCTGGCGTTAAAATGCCCAATTTGCAGCTTGCCCTGCAAAACCTGCTGGCGGTCGGCCATTTCGTTTACAAAGCCTGCCGCCTTGTTGCCTGCCACATGCACGGCCAGCGTACCCAAAATTACCAGCACGGCAACGACGCCGCCGGCTATTTTATGTTTTCTCTGCAACATCATATCACC
>CASEGD010000105.1 GCA_949287345.1 uncultured Phascolarctobacterium sp.
AAAAAATTTTGTAAAAAATAATGAATGAAAATTAAAAATGTTGTATAATATAAGGCGTATAACCAAAAAGTGATAAAATTTAGGAGGACAAAAAATGCATAGTTACAGCATTGAGCTTGGCGGCAGAACGCTGACGATGGAAATCGGCAAGATTGCCAAGCAGGCCAACGGCGCAGTATTGGTGCGCTATGGCGACACTGCGGTAGTAGTAGCTGCTACCGGTACCAAAACACCGCGTGAAGGTGTAGACTTTTTCCCTTTGACTGTTGATTTTGAAGAAAAAATGTACGCTGTGGGTAAAATCCCCGGCGGCTTTATTAAACGCGAAGGACGCCCGGCTGAAACCGCTATTTTGACCAGCCGCCTTATCGACCGCCCGATCCGCCCGATGTTCCCGGAAGGCTACCACAACGACGTGCAGATTGTTGCTACTGCCGTTTCCGTAGACCCGGACAACGCACCGGATATGCCGGCAATGATTGGCGCTTCCTGCGCGCTTTGCATTTCCGATATTCCGTTTGAAGGCCCTATCGCCGGTGTTCGCGTAGGCATGATTGACGGCCAGTACATCATCAACCCGACCATCGAACAGGCTAAAGTAAGCCGCCTGAACCTTGCCGTTGCAGGCACCAAAGACGCTATCCTGATGGTTGAAGCTGGCGCTAAGGAAATCAGCGAAGATGAAATGCTGGACGCTATCTGGTTCGGCCACGAAGAAATTAAAAAGCTGGTTGAATGGCAGGAAAAAATTATGGCAGAAGTGGGCAAACCCAAAATGGAAGTGCCCGTTTACGAGCCGCCTGCCGAACTGGCAGCCGAAATTGAAGCTTACGGCGCAGAACAGCTGAAAGCAGCCCTGATGGACGCCAACAAGCTGGAACGTGAAGAAAACGTAGCCCGCATTAAAGCGGAAATCGCCGATGCGTTCATGGAAAAATATCCTGACAACGCTAAAGACGTTGCTTATATTACCCAGAAACTGGTTAAAAAGATTGTCCGCCGCACCATTTCCGTGGATAAAATCCGCCCGGACGGACGTGCGCTGGACGAAGTGCGCCCTGTAACCTGCGAAGTTGGCTTACTTGCCCGTCCGCATGGCAGCGCGCTGTTTACCCGCGGCCAGACCCAGATTTTGAACGTACTGGCACTGGCTCCGCTCAGCGAAGCACAGACCCTTGACGGCCTTGGCGTTGAGCTGCACAAACGCTATATCCACCATTACAACTTCCCGCCGTACAGTGTTGGCGAAACCAAACCGCTGCGCAGCCCGGGACGCCGCGAAATCGGTCACGGCGCACTGGCAGAACGTGCGCTGCTGCCGGTAATTCCTTCCGAAGAAGAATTCCCGTATGCAATCCGCCTGGTTTCCGAAACTCTGGAATCCAACGGTTCTTCCTCCATGGGCAGCGTCTGCGCAAGCACGCTTTCCCTTATGGACGCAGGCGTGCCTATTAAAGCACCGGTTGCCGGCGTGGCAATGGGCCTTGTAAAAGACGGCGATTATTTCACCATCCTGACCGATATTCAGGGCCTTGAAGATGCTCTCGGCGATATGGACTTTAAAGTTGCCGGCACTAAAAACGGCATTACCGCCATCCAGATGGATATCAAAATCGACGGCATTAACAAAGAAATCTTCCAGCAGGCACTGGCACAGGCTAAACGCGGCCGCGAACATATCATGGGCATCATGATGGACTGCATCTCCGAACCGCGCAAAGAGCTGTCCAAATACGCTCCGAAGATTACCACCATCCATATCGACCCTGAAAAAATCAGCAAGGTTATCGGCCCCGGCGGCAAAACCATTAAGAAAATTGTGGAAGAAACCGGCGCTAAAATCGATATCGAAGAAGACGGCCGCATTTACATTGCCGCTGTCAACAGCGAGCAGGCTGCCAAAGCTATCGACATCATCAACGGCATCACCGCCGAAGCGGAAGTCGGCAAAGTTTACACCGGCAAAGTTACCCGCCTGATGAACTTCGGCGCGTTTGTTGAAATCCTGCCCGGCAAAGAAGGCCTGGTTCATATCAGCCAGCTTTCCACCGAACATGTCGGCAAGGTTGAAGACGTAGTTTCCGTCGGCGACGAAATCGTTGTAAAAGTAACGGAAATCGACCAGAAAGGCCGCATTAACCTGTCCCGCAAAGCAGTGCTTAACGGCGGTTTGAGCAAATAATTTAAGCAAAAACTAAATCCCGCTGAATTAACTTTCGGCGGGATTTTTTATAACGAGGTGTAATATGAAAATTCGCGGTTTTGAAAAAATTGCAGCTTACGCAGATGTTGACTTCCCGATGCCGGAACGCAAAACCAAAATGGCGGCGGGCTACGATATTTACCTGCCGGAGGACGTAACACTGGAAGCGCACAAACTGAAAATGGTGCCTACCGGCGTAAAAGCCTATATGCAGGACGATGAGTTCCTTGGCGTGCATATCCGCAGCAGCATCGCCGTTAAAAAAGGGCTGGCGCTGGTGAACAACGTGGGCATTATCGACGCCGACTACTACAACAACGAGGACAACGAAGGGCACATTATGCTGGGGCTGTTTAACACCAGCGACAGCAATGTAACCCTGCCCAAAGGCGAGCGCGTGGCACAGGGCATATTCTACAAATACCTCACCGCCGACGGCGACAACGCCGACGCAGTACGTGGCGGCGGCTTCGGAAGCACGGGGGAGAAATAAAAATTTGAAATAAACTTTAATTTGTGTTATATTATAAATACAAAGAACAACCGCCCACAAGGTGGGTTGGCCTAAGAAATAATGGATAACCACCCTTTCCTCGGTCAAAGTTGGGGGTGGTTGTCTATTTTATATGGTTACTTTACAAGACTGTTGTAAACCAAAAACGGTTTGCAGCAGTCTTTTTTTGTTGCGCAAAAACGGAGTTAACTTAAAGGGGAATAGTAGAAATTTTATTTTAAAAGTGATATAATTATTCATAATTGATTGTGAAATAAAGTTATAAATAATTTTTAAATAAAATTCTAAAGACAGGGGATTAAATTGAGAAAATATTTATTGCCGATGTTTCTGGCAGCGCTTGATGTTATCAGCATTATCACAGCTGCTTTTATAAGCATTTACCTGCGTTTTGACAGCGGTGCAATACCTGCCAACTATCTTAATATGTTAGTTGGCTATTTGCCGTTAACTGTTTTAATTTATCTTATCTGCTTTTTGTTTTTCAAACTTTACGGCAGAATATGGCGTTATGCCGGAAGTATAGAGCTTGTAGCAATTGTTTCTGCCTGTGGTTTGGGCAGCACAGTATGGTATCTGGCTTCGGTTGGCATAGGCTCTGTATTGCCGCGCCTTTTATATATTATGACAGGCATACTTTTAATGCTTTTTATCGGCGGCAGCCGTTTGGCTTTGCGTATGTACAGCTACGTGACAAACAAGCCTAAATATAAAGAGTTGCAGCGCAAAAAGAACAAAGTCCTCATCATTGGCGCAGGAGATGCAGGTGCGTTGCTGATGCGCGAAATAGAGCGTTACCATATCGCCAACCGTCAGGTAGTTGGTTTTATTGACGACGATAAAACCAAAATCGGCAAATCGATGCTGGGGGTAAAAATACTTGGCGGCCGTAACGATATAACATCAATAGCAAATGTTAAAGGTATTGATGAAATAATAATTGCCATGCCTTCCGTAAAAGGAAAAGAAATAAAAGCCATTATTGATATTTGCAAGCAGACAAACTGTAAGCTTACTATCTTACCCGGACTTTATGAAATTATTGAAGGCAAGGTAAGCATCAGCCAGTTACGCCCTGTCGATGTAGAAGATTTATTGGGACGCGACCCTGTAAAGCTTGACAGCACAGCCGTAAAAGAATATTTAAGCGGAAAAATAGTGCTTATAACAGGTGCTGGCGGCAGCATAGGCAGTGAAATAGTACGCCAGGTAGCCAAAATGCAGCCTGCTAAACTTTTGCTTTTGGGTAAAGGCGAAAACAGCATCTATGAAATAACGCAGGAAATGAAAATAGAATACCCGCAGCTTAAAACAGTGCCAATTATTGCCGATGTGCGCGATAGGGAACGTATAAATGCCATTATGGACTATTTTAAACCGCAGGTAGTATTCCACGCAGCTGCACATAAGCATGTACCGTTAATGGAATATCAGCCGGCAGAAGCTGTGCGCAACAATATTTTAGGTACTAAAGTAGTGGCTGATGAAGCTGCTGCACACAATGTAGAAACCTTTGTCATGATTTCGACTGACAAAGCAGTTAACCCAACCAGCGTAATGGGCTGCACCAAACGTGTAGCGGAAATGTACGTGCAAAGCATGAACAAAAACAGCAATACACGCTTTGTGGCAGTACGTTTTGGCAATGTGCTCGGCAGCAGGGGCAGCGTAATACCGCTGTTTAAAAAACAGATAGCCAAAGGCGGGCCGGTAACAGTAACCCATGCCGACATGAAACGCTACTTCATGACGATACCGGAAGCCAGCCAGCTTGTATTACAGGCCGGGGCAATGGCCAAAGGCGGAGAAGTATTCGTACTTGATATGGGAGAGCCGGTAAGAATTTACGACCTTGCCAAAGACTTAATAACCTTATCCGGCTTAATACCTGATAAAGATATAGAAATAAAAATAACGGGCCTGCGACCGGGCGAAAAGTTGTTTGAAGAACTGTTAAGCGCTGAAGACGGTACGGAAAAAACAACTCACCGTAAAATCTTTACCGCAAAAATAAAAGAAATAGATAAAACAGAATTAGATAAGCAAATAGCTGAAATTGTAGAGATAACAGACGGCGATAAAGTA
>CASEGD010000106.1 GCA_949287345.1 uncultured Phascolarctobacterium sp.
TGCCGATGAAGCGCTGGCACGCCTTGAAGTTGACCAGTACGGGCTGGACCGCAACGACCGCCGCATTTTGCAGACGATTGTCAAAACCTTTAACGGCGGGCCGGTCGGCATTGAAACCATTGCCGCCGCGGTTAGCGAAGAAAGCGACACCATTGAGGACGTAATCGAGCCGTATCTGATGCAGCTGGGCTTAATCCAGCGCACGCCGCGCGGACGCATTGCCACGCGCGAAACTTACAGATATCTTGGTGTGCCATATAAAGAGGAGAAAAAATGAAACTTTTAATGCATGCCTGCTGCGGGCCGTGCGCCTGCTATCCTACGGAAAAGCTGACGGCGGACGGCGTGCAGTTTGACATTATCTTTTTTAACCCCAACATTCACCCTTACAAAGAATTTAAACGCCGCATTGCCGCCCTGCGCGAGCTTTGCGAAAAGAAAAAATACCACCTTACGGTGGATAAAAGCTACCCTTTGGAAGAATGTGTGCGCGGTATGCTGGATGAACCGGGCTGCCGCTGCGCTTACTGCTACCGCACCCGTATGCGTTACGCGGCGCAGTATGCCAAAGAGCACGGCTACGATGCTTTTACAACGACGCTTCTGGTAAGCCCTTACCAAAAGCACGAACTGATTAAACAACTGGCGGAGGAAGCCTCCAAAGAGTTTGACATTCCCTTTTATTATGAGGATTTCCGCGTGGGTTATCAGCGCGGCGTCGATATCAGCTTAGAGCTGGAGCTGTACCGCCAGCCTTACTGCGGCTGCGTGTTCAGCGAGCGCGACCGTTACGAGAAGAAGCCGAAACCCAAAGCCTGACGGAAGGAGGCAGCCGATGAAAATTTTATACGCCGCATTGCTGTGCCTGCTGATGCTGATTGGCACGTCGTTTGCGCAGGCTGCTGGTACAATTTCCGTCGGCCTTGTGGCAGACCAGTTTACGGCAGAAATAAGCAGCGATGCCGATTTTACTGTTAAAACGCGTGCTTACGGCGGCGGTAACAGCCGCGAATTTATGTTTAAGGCGGGCAAGTATTATTTTAACGCTGCCAACCACAGGCTTAATGTCGAAGATATGAGCTTCGGCGACGCTGTTGCCACTATTGAAGGCGAGGGCGTTAAGGTTAACGGCAGGGAATACCGCGGGAGCATTGAAATTTTGCTGCGGCGCGGCGGCAAAAATCTTGTCGTGCGCAACGTGCTGCCGGTTGAAGAATACCTGTACAGCGTCATGGGGCGCACCGTACCGGCGTATTTTCCGGATGAGGCGTTAAAGGCGCAGGCCATAGCCATGCGTACCTACGCATTATATACGGCGCAAAACGGCAGCGACCCTGATTTTGACATCCGCGCGGGCGAAAAGAATTTTATTTACACCGGCGTGGATGGCGAGCAACGTCCGCTGAACAAGCTGATTGATGCTACCAAAGGCGAGGTTGTAACCTACAACGGCAGTTTGATTGCTGCCTACACTACTTTAAGCAGCGGCGGCTATACCGAAAACAGTGAGAACGTCATCGGGCGGTATTTGCCGTACCTGCGCAGCGTAAAGGATTTTGACGGCGACGCGCCCGATTATAACTGGGAGCGCAGCTTTGAAGCAAAGGACATTGCCGCCGGTTTACAGCGCGGCGGTTACGACTGCGGCAAGCTGGGCAGCATCCAGCTATCCGACATGGACGCAGACGCGCCGGACAGAAGCGACACCGGCCGTGTTTTGCAGCTTGGCTTTGCGGGGGACAAGGGCAGCATAATTGTGCCTGCCGCAAAGGCGATGGAGTTGTTCGGCCTGCCGAGCACGCTGTTTGCCATTGAAGTTACGCGCCCGATACCCGATAAACTGGACGTGCCTATTGAAAATTATCTGGGCATGGAAATCGGACGCAAAGAGATAGAGATTGAACTTAAAGATAAGGAAAAAACGGAAACAGGCATTGCCAGAACCATTAAGCTTATCAGCGGCGTGGACGGCGAAAAGGTTATTTTTAAAGGGCGCGGCAGCGGCACGGGGCTTGGCTTAAGCCTGTGGGGCGCACGCCAGCTTGCCAACGATGCGGGCAATGCCGCCGGTTATTATAAACAGATTTTGCGTTACTATTACCGCAACACCAATGTTGCCAAAATATATTGAAAAGTGTGGAGAAAAAATGCAAGTAAGCGATTTTAATTATGATTTGCCGCAGGAGCTGATTGCGCAGACCCCGATGGAGCCGCGTGACCATTCGCGCCTGTTGGTGGTGGATAAGGACACTGGCAAGCTTGAGCACCGCCATTTTTACGATTTGCCCAACTACCTGCGCCCTGACGATTTGCTGGTGTTTAACGATACCCGCGTTATCCCTGCGCGCCTGCACGGCACCAAGGACACCGGCGCCAAGGCGGAAGTATTTTTGCTGACCCGCCTGAACGCGACGGACTGGGAAGTATTGGTGCGCCCGGGCAAACGCCTGCGCATCGGCGCGAAGATTAAGTTCAGCGACGATTTGAGCTGCGAGATTGTGGATAACACCGAATTTGGCGGACGCATTGCGCGTTTTGAATTTGAAGGCGTGTTTGAAGAAATTTTGGACCGCCTTGGCGAAACGCCGCTGCCGCCGTACATCACCAAAGAGCTGGAAGATAAAGAACGCTACCAGACAGTGTACAGCCGCGACAAGGGCAGCGCTGCCGCACCGACGGCCGGCCTGCACTTTACCAAAGAGCTCTTGCAAAAGGTGAAGGACATGGGCTGCGAAGAAGTTTTCGTTACGCTTAACATCGGGCTTGGTACTTTCCGCCCTGTCAGCGAGGAACGCATCGAAGACCACATCATGCACAAGGAATTTTACACCATCACGCCCGAGGCGGCAGAAGCCATTAACAAAGCCAAAGCCGCAGGCAGGCGCATTGTAAGCGTCGGTACAACGGCGGTACGCACGCTGGAAGCAGCGGCAACAGCAGGGGGCGGCGTTATTAAACCGGGCGCGGCGTGGACGGATATTTTCATCTACCCCGGCTATAAGTTTAAAATGGTGGATGCGCTTGTTACCAACTTCCACCTGCCGCAAAGCACGCTGTTGATGCTGGTTTCCACCTTATCGACCCTCGAGATTATGCTTAAAACCTACGAAGAAGCAGTGCGCGAAAGATACCGCTTCTTCTCGTTCGGCGATGCCATGTTCATCACCGACCATTTATAAAAACGGAGGACAACAATGCACGCTGTTACTTACGAACTGATTAAGGAATGCAGCCGCAGCGGCGCGCGTTTGGGGCGCCTGCACACGCCGCACGGCACGTTTGAAACGCCGATGTTCATGCCGGTCGGCACGCAGGCAACAGTAAAAACCCTGTCGCCCGAAGAACTTTACGACATGGGCAGCCAGGTAATACTTTCCAACACTTACCATTTGTTTTTGCGCCCGGGGCACGAGCTTGTCAAAAAAGCGGGCGGCCTGCACAAGTTTATGAACTATAAGCGCGGCATGCTGACTGACAGCGGCGGCTTTCAGGTTTTCAGCCTGGGGGCGATGCGCAAAATTAAAGAGGAAGGCGTAACCTTCCGTTCCCACATCGACGGCAGCAAACAGTTCCTGTCGCCGGAGATTGCCACACAGGTGCAGGAGGCGCTGGGCGCGGATATCGCCATGGCGTTTGATGAATGCATTCCGTACCCTGCGGATTACGAGTACGCCAAACAATCGACGGAACGTACCACGCGCTGGGCGGAGCGCTGCTTAAAAGCGCATACCCGCGAGGACCAGTCGCTGTTCGGCATTGTGCAGGGCGGCATGTATAAGGATTTGCGCAAAATGAGCGCCGACAGCCTGACGCAGATGGATTTTGCGGGCTACGGCATCGGCGGTTTAAGCGTGGGCGAGCCAAAGCCGATGATGTATGACATTTTAGCCGATACGACGGTGCATCTGCCCAAGAACAAGGCACGTTATTTAATGGGCGTCGGCACGGCGGACTGCATTATTGAAGGCGTAAACCTCGGCGTTGATATGTTCGACTGCGTGTTCCCCACAAGGGTGGCGCGCAACGGCACGGCCATGGTGCCGGAAGGGCGTCTGGTTGTGCGCAACAAAACTTACGAAGAAGACTTCCGCCCGATTGACGAGCGCTGCAATTGCTACACATGCCGCAACTTCTCGCGTGCGTACATCAGGCACCTGTTTAAGGCGGAGGAGCTTTTTGCGTTAAGGCTTTTGACAATTCACAATCTGCATTTTCTGCTCGACCTGGCAAAACAAATCCGTCAGGCAATTGCCGAGGACCGTTTCCCGGAATTCCGCGAGGCGTACCTTGCAAATTACCGCGGCTAAAAAACTTGCTATTTTGCCGTAAATAAATTAAAATAGACAGTATAGTAGTTAATTGAGGAGGTAAGCGAATGGATAGTATTTTATCTTTCTTCAGCGGTGTTTGGCCTTTTTTGATTCTGGCATTTATCTTTTGGTGGATGATTGACAGACCGCACAAGAAAGAAGAAAAGAAAAGACAGCGCATGCTTGAATCTTTGAAAAAGGGTGATAAGGTTGTTACCGTTGGCGGTATGTACGGCACCATTACCCGTCTGAGCGAGAAGAAAGTCGTCCTCAAAGTTTGCGAAAACGTAGAAGTTGAATTCCTGCGTACCGCTATCAGCGCTTATCAGGACCCTGCCAAGCAGGAGCTGCTTGATGAAAAGAAATAATGGATAAAACTCAATTGCGCAAAGAACTTAAATCTTTGCGCAATCGGCTTTCTAAGGCAGAAGTGGCGGCCAAAAGCAGCAAAATCTGCGCGC
>CASEGD010000107.1 GCA_949287345.1 uncultured Phascolarctobacterium sp.
CTTCTGCCATGTAGCTGCTGCCCTGCAAGCTCTGCGTCGGTGCGCTCATGCCTGCTGCACGCATTTCTGCGTCGCCGTTAAATTCATATTCGTATGCCAGTCCGTAATAGGTGCTGAATTTGTTTTCTTTGTTCGTTGTCAACCTTGCACCTACGCGCAGGCGGTCGCTGTTAATGCTGTCAAATTCAAATTCGTCTGTATCTACTTTAAAGCTGTCGCCTTCGGTGTAGGTATGGAAGAATTTACCATATACATCCAAATCGCTGCTTTCCGTCAGCGTGATGATTTGACCGATACCGATATGCGCGCCGTAGTATTCGCTTTCGCTGCTGTAACCGTATTTGTTTTCGCCGTCGCTTAAGGCGTTATCCATGTCGGATTTTAACATGCCGGCACGCAGGCTGCCTTCGGTATAAACGCCGTGGGCGTTTTCATATCTTGCTGCGATACCGCCGCCGTTATAGACGAGGCTGCCGTCGCCGCGGAAGTATTCGTTGTTGAAGCTGTTAAAAGTGCGGTAGTTGCCGCTGCCGTTTTCATAGAATACGCCCCAGCTGAAATCGCCGCCGTTGTGTTCGGTTTCGCTGCCTACGCCGACAATGGTGCTCCAGCCGTTAATTTTAATATCGCTGTTTACGTCGTATTTGCTGCGGTTGCCATGCACGGCGGCAAAGGTTTTAACGCCGTATTTGCCGTCGCGGCTTAATGTATCAAGGCTGTCGGCAATTAAATCCGTGCCCTGGTTTACAAAAGCTGCGGCAACGGCGCGGTTTTCGGCTACGAGCATCGTCTGGTCGGCAAGTTCAACGCCTTTAATAGTAGCCGTTATAGTTTGGGTAGCTTCATCTTTGGCTATATCACTGGTAATTACTTGCGCAACACCGGCGTTAGTGGTAGTTTGTTTGTTTAAATTTGTAAATGATTTCTCCCAACTATTTTTATCTTCAACTTTTAATAAATCAACAGTTTTGCCAACCTCAAAATTTTGTCCGCCTGCAAACGAAATGATATCAATTTTAGTATTCTCTAATCCTCCGTCTGATTTATTAATAGTTACAACATCAAGTTTATTTAAATCTAATTTTTCATAATTTATTTTATCAAAATTAGACAAATTATAAATTTTACCATTAAAAGATTCTAAATTTAAAGCATTATTTTCATGAATATTACTTGCCATATAACCGGCTACAAACGCTTTGCTTAAATCATTTTCATCACCTTTTACAGTTAAGTAATTATCTTTTGCAACACATCCATACGCAACAGTTATATCACTAATAACTTCAGTACCACCGCTAATAACAATACCATTTTCTTTTACTTCAGCACCGCCCATTGTTCCATAAACGTAATAAACTTTTACTCCATCTAAGTTAATGACATTTTTATTAGCTTTTGTACCACTATTAGGGTCAAATGTAGCAACCACTGCACCTTGAATTGCAGCAATTTCACTATTTTTTATAGTTATTGTATTATTTGACGCTATACCATATTCAAAAATACCACCATACACATTAATATTGAATTCCTCAAGATTATCAGTTGTAACATCTTGAATAAGTAAATTATTACCCGAAGCTTGTTCGTCAGAACCGCCCGTTATTTGTAATTCGCCATTAACATTAACATTATAAAGTTTTTCTACGCCTTCCAAGCATATTTCTTTATAATTATCATTAATAAATTTAATATTATTTAAACTAATTTTTCCACCATCTTTCGCAGTATAAATTATCTCCGACGTATTAGAGTATATGTTTTTAAATCTATCGTCATTTTGAATACTGCTATCAGAAATGGTCTCATTGTTTATCTCTAACGCCCAAGCATTAGAACTTAAAACAGTGCTTAAAAGTAAACTTAAAGTTACCGCCTTTGCTAAATTCTTCTTCGTCATCATAATCGCTCCTTTGCTTTTTGCATTTTATGCAAATGCAGTTTCTGTAAAATTATTTTATCACAATCTTCCCCCCCATCAAGACATTTTGGTTGGCGTAAGTCTTACTTTTTCTGGTCTTGATTACTTTTCCCTACCGGTAGTGTACGTTGGCTGCGCAGTTCAGCGGCAATCCGCCTGTTTACGGCGGCGTGTTAAGTTATTTATGGCGTTTTTAAAAAATTGTTAATTTTTTACGCTAAAAGGGCTTGCCAAAATTTTTATTTTCAGTTATAATCATTTTCACATCGCTTTTGCGTGGCCACAATTAAGCGGATAAAACTGTTAAAGAAAGGACTGTTTTTTTGCCAAAACAAAATCATAAGCCCGTAATTTTTTTTGCTTTGCCACAAGTGGCTGCGCCTGTTAAACCAAACGGCGATATTTGTTTATGCGTTTTTTATCATCCGCTGCTGCACCGCAAAACACGCCGCAGCGTTATTTACTGCCGCAAAACGGCATAATTATAAAAAGCTCTCATACAAAAGTATGAGAGCTTTTGGTTATTTGACTTTTTGGTTTTGTTTGTTATAATAATTATAGAAATACAAATGGCTGCCGATAGACGGTCAGCCGCAAAATTTAAAAGTTATTATCAAAGTAACAACCGCTAAAGTTTGTCAGGCTCTTGGCGGTTGTTACTGTTTTTTGGATAAATCTTTGCCAAGGGAATAACCAAGGCTAAAAACGGCTATCGTATAGCTTGCTATTGCAAGAAACGATAATATATCCATGTTATCCCCTCCTTCATAGTATTTCCGTCAAACCGGATTCTATTTATCGGAGGGTCACAGTCCCTCCGTTGGAGGGCTAACCGCCTACCGTTATGGCAGCACATTTGCTTTATTATGATAACAGAAAAATATAAACATACAAAAAGCGCACTTCTGCAAGTACAGAAATGCGCTTTATTTTTTATTTTCCGTTTACAATTAATGACACCGAAGGCTGGCTGATGTTGAACAGCTTGCCTAAAAATACCTGCGATAAAGCATGCTCATGGTACAAACGGTAAATCTCCGCGTTGCGCTGCTCGCGCGAAGTAAATTCGTTAACGTCAATTACTTCGCCGGTAATGCTGAACCCGCTGTCACGCATAACCACAACCTTGCATTTACCGTCCGGATAACGGACCTTAATCTCCCATTTGCGCATGCCCAGATTGCTGCGGGGCATATAGTTAAAGTCTTCCGCTACACCGTCACCGGCAATGTGTTTAAATCTCGCTTTGTCAAATGGTTTAGTTTCCACACAAACACCCACTTTATTAAAAATTTAACCTTGCCTGAAATTTATAAGTACCTGCCCGCAGAATATTGTGGGAAAGATTGGACAGACTTCTTTTGTCGTTCCGCGGGCAGTAACTTACTGCATTAAGCGCCCCCACATCAATAACCTGTTATGGGAAGACAGCCTTTATAATTGATAATCCCCGGAGGCGCTTATATTAAAACACGGCAGCCCGTATTTTAACCGGATTTATAAAAGCGCCTCTCGTGTATGCTAATATAAGAAGGAAGACTTAGCGGGGTTTTGAATCTCTCTTATGAGAGGCGCCTTTAAACTTTTATATGAAATTTTATATGTTTTATATAATTATACCTGACTTTAACTGTAATGTCTATTATAAACCAGTATATTTTTTATCTTAACTCATCATTATAGTTTTCTAAAATTATATCACACACTTCCCCCCCAACAAGACTTTAACTTTTGCGTAATTCGAAAGTTTTACGGTCTTGTTGCTGGGGAAGTGTCAGGTGTTAAACCGTACTTTTTAAATTTTTATATATACTTTAGCAGCCATCCAACACCTGACAATGATTTAGCCGTTCCGGCTAAATCATTGCTTTTGGCGTTTAACGCAAACAAAAAAAGGACGTTTTGCAAAATGCAAAACGTCCTTTTTATAAATTTAATTTTTCGCCTTATTTGTTATAGATAAGGTCAATAAGTTCCAGCGTAAGCCGGCAGGATTTTTCCATCGCGCCGAGCGGTAAAAATTCGCAGTTGGAATGGAAGTTATGCCCGCCGGTGAAATAGTTAGGCGTTAATATGCCTTTGGTAGAGATGAACGAACCATCCGTACCTCCGCGCATCGCCAGCGTTTTCGGCTCAATGCCCAGCTTATCCATGGCGGTGTAAATGTAATCAATGCAGTATTTGTTGTCATCCGTTACCGCATCGGCAATGTTGCCGTAGGTATCCGTAATGGTGCAGGTAACTTCCGCACGCGGGTACATAGCCTGCAATTTTTTGGCGTTTTCGGCAATTTCCGCTTTGCGTTCTTCATAACGCTTTTTGTCGTGGTCGCGGATATCCAGCGTAACGGTAGCGTAAGTGTCGTTGCTGGTAATGCTCTTGGTCCAGATGTAGCCTTCCGTGCCTTCGGTGCATTCCGGAGTCTGGGTGCGGTCAAACATGTTAACAAGGTCAACAGCCAGCAGCGTCGGGTTAATCAGCACGCCTTTGGCGCTCATCGGGTGCGCGCTTACGCCTTTGATTTTTACAATGGCAGTACCGGCGTTAAAGGTCTGGTAAACCACTTCGCCCTGTTCGCAGCAGTCAATGGTATAAGCAAATTTAACCGGGAACTTGCTGAAATCAAGCTTTTTGCTGCCGCGCAGGCCAATTTCTTCATCTGGCACAAAAGCCACATAAATATCTCCGTGGTAACGCCCTTCGGTTACCAAAGTTTCCAGCGCAACCATAATGTTGGCAATAGCGGCTTTGTTATCTGCGCCAAGCACGCTGGTGCCGTCGGTAAATACAATGTCCTGCCCTACATATTTATCAAGCTCGGGGTGTTCCGCCGTGCGGATGTAAATGCCTTTTTCGGCATTAAGGCAAACATCGCCGCCCTGATAGTTTTTAACCACCTGCGGGTGGATTTCCGGCGACATGTTGATGTCGATGGTATCAAGGTGCGCGCACCAGCCAACGGCGGGCACTTCTTTAGTGCAGCCTTCCGGCAGATGTGCGGGCAGTTTGCCGGTTAATACGGAGTATTCGCTGATTTCAAGATCAACAAGTCCGAGTTCAGCCAGATCCTGTTTTAACAGCTCTGCCAGATTGCGCTGCCCTTCGCTGCTCGGCACGGTCTGTACCGGCGCGTCACTCTGGCTGGGAACGGCAACATAACGCAAAAATCTTTGCAGTAATTTTTCCTGTAACATTTATAAAGCCTCCTTAAATCTTACATCCGGCGCGGATATACATAATCGGCCTGGAAGCCCAGAGGAATATCGAACCACCAGAAGAAGTACAACATAAAGGTTAAGGTAATTAAAAGCGTAACGGTGTACGGCAGCATCATGGAGCTGAGCGTGCCAATGCCTGCTTCTTTAACGTATTTCTGGCAGTAAAGGATAATCAGCGGGTAGAACGCAAACATCGGCGTTACTACGTTAACGGCGCTGTCGCTGACGCGGTAAGCAGCCTGTGTAAGCTCCGGCGCGATGCCGACTGCCATCAGCATAGGTACAAAAATCGGCGCAAGGATTGCCCATTTAGCGGACGCTGAGGTGATGATAAGGTTCAGCAAACCTACAAAAACGATAATGCCGAAAATGGTAATCTGCGGCGGCAGTGCCAGGGATTTTAAAAATTCCGCACCGGAAACCGCCAGCAGTACGCCGATGTTGGAAGCGCCGAACGCATAAAGGAACTGCGCAGCGAAGAAGTAGAACACTACCATCTGCACCAGCGTTTTGGTAATTTCTTCCATGGCGGCGGTTACATCTTTAGGAGATTTGAACTTGCCGCACAAAACGCCGTAAACAAGGCCGACAGCCGCCGCAAAAATAAAGATTACGGCAACAATGGACTGCATAATCGGCGCCTGGAAGCTGGCAATTTCGCCGTTAGGCGCGCGCAGCAGGGAATCCTGCGGATAGAGAGCCGCAAACAGGCCGACAATCATTAAAATTAAAATAGCGGTTGCAATCATAAAAGCACGGTTTTCGCGCGGGGTGATGTCGGTGTTGTTTTCGTTGCCAAGGTCAAGGTCGGGCGGCAGCGGATAGGTTTTCCACAGCCACGGCTCAACAACGTGTTCCGTTACCCACCAGCAGCTGGCAATTACCAGAAAGGTAGAACCAACAGCATAAAAATAATTGCAAAGTACGTTTACCTGATAGGTCGGGTCGATAATCTGCGCCGCGCTTTGCGTAAATCCCTGGATTACCGGGTCGATAGCGGACGGCGTGTAGTTGGCGCTGAACGCACCGGCAATGCCTGCAAAGGAAGCAGCAACGCCGGACAACGGGTGCTTGCCGGTTGCATAAAACATATATGCCGCAATCGGAATAATGATAACGTAACCGGTATCCGGGCCGAGATGGCTGACCATACCGGCAAAAATTACCACCGGCGTAATTAAAAACTTCGGCGTAACGGACAGGATTTTTTTCAGGCCCGTATTGATGTAGCCGGAGCCGTCGGCGATGCCGATACCCAAAGTAGCAACGATAACCATCGTCAGCGGCGGGAAGTTAGCATAGTTGGTAACCATTTTGCTCATCAAAGTTACCAGCTCTTTGCCGCTCAACATGTTATTGATAGTAATCTGCTTGCCGGTTGCGGGGTGTACGTAGTCAAAGCTGATCTGCGACAGCACCGCGGAAATAACGCATACAAGCACAAATGCACCAATGAACAGAATGGTGATATCCGGGATTTTATTGCCCACACGTTCAATCAACCCCAGGATGCCGCCAACCTGCTCCTTCTTTTTAATTTCTTCCAAGTATAAAGCCCCCTTTTATTTTTTGCCGCAAAAAAATTATACCCCAAAAGCCAGCGACCTTTGGGGTACAATAACGGCCTTTTTAATAAACTCTAACTATAAATTTACAACGAAGAAAGCATATCGTCAACATATTTTTTAATTTTTTCCAGCTTTTTGCGGATATCCTTAACCTTGCCGCTGTCGCGCGCCACAACCTGCTCAATCTTGGTGCGGTGCTGCAAATAAGTACGTTCAAGGTTCTTCATGTAATCACGCAAAGCCGCAACTTCCGGCACGTCGCTGACAATTTCGGACGATGCTACCGACCAGTCGCTGCCGCTGATGGTAACGCTGTCGCCATACTGCGGGATATACGCCGCCGTACCGATGCGTTTTTGCAGTTCGCCCGCAAATTCCATCGTCGCGTCCACCTCGCCGTGCGTTACAAAAAACGCCTTCGGCTTCTGCGTCATCTTGCCGTACCACTCCAAAAACTGTTCCTTATCGGCGTGGGCGCTGAAGCCCTTCATGTTATAAACCTGCGCGTTAACGCGGATATCCTCGCCCATAATTTTAACCTGGCGCACGCCTTCAATCAGCTTGCGGCCAAGGCAGCCTTCCGCCTGATAACCGGCGATGATGACGCTGCTGTCCTCGCGCCACAGATTGTGTTTTAAGTGGTGCAGAATACGCCCTGCATCGCACATGCCGCTGGCAGAAAGGATGATTTTTGTACCCGGCGTTTCGTTAATCATGCGCGATTCCTGCGCCGTCGCCGTAAAATGCAGCTGCTTCATCGAAAGCAGGTG
>CASEGD010000108.1 GCA_949287345.1 uncultured Phascolarctobacterium sp.
GCGGGCAGCGAAGAAGCTACCGTCTGGACATGTGATTTCAGCTACGAATATGTTAAAATAAATGGTGAATATCACACCTGATATTAAAATATTAACGGCTTTTGCCGATAACAGGAGGAAAAATCAATGTTACGTAATGAAGAAATCAAAATTTTAGTGGAAGCGCTTCCGTATCTGCGTGATTTCAAAGGCAAGACCGTAGTTGTAAAATATGGCGGCAACGCTATGCTGAACGATGAAATTAAAAACAAAGTTTTGCAGGATATTATTTTTCTGAAATCTGTTGGCATGCGCCCGGTTGTTGTACATGGCGGCGGCCCGGAAATTACCGCACAGATGCTTAAAGCAGGCAAAAAGACCCAGTTTGTCGGCGGCCTGCGCGTAACCGACGCTGAATCCGTAGGCATTACGGAAATGGCTCTGGTAGGCAAAATCAACACCGACCTTGTTGGCCGCCTGAACCGCCTTGGCGGCAAGGCAGTTGGCCTTAACGGCAAGGACGACAACCTGATTCAGGCAAGAAAACACCTGGCTGACGTTTATGAAAACGGCGAAGTTAATTTGGTAGATATCGGTTTTGTGGGCACTGTTGAACACATCAACACCGAACTTTTGACTGTGCTGCTGGATAACGACTTTATCCCCGTTATCGCACCGACCGGCGTCGGCGCAACCGGCGAAACCTACAACATCAACGCCGACAGCGTTGCCGGTGAAGTTGCAGGCGCGCTGAAAGCCGAAAAACTTTTGGTGTTGACCGATGTTAAAGGCATTTACGAAGATTACCGTGACGAAAGCACCTTCCTTTCCACCATGACCTTTGAAAAAGCTCAGGAGCTGATTATTAAAGGCAACATCGACGGCGGCATGATTCCGAAAGTTAAGGCCTGCATCACCGCACTGAGCGGCGGCGCTAAAAAAGCGCAGATTATTGACGGCCGTGCCGAACACAGCATTCTGATGGAAGTGTTCAGCGACGAAGGCGTTGGCACGGAAGTTGTTAAAACCTTATAAAATTGCTTTTTGAGGGGGCAAAATAATGGAACATAAACAAATTATAGACCAGACCGAGCAGTATTACCTGCCGGTGTTTGGCCGCTATCCGCTGGCGCTGACGCACGGCAAGGGCTGCATGGTTTATGACGCCGACGGCAAAGGCTACCTTGATTTTCTTGCCGGTATTGCCGTTAATTCTCTCGGCTACGCGCACCCGGCGCTGGTAAAAGCCATCAGCGAACAGGCCGGTAAAATTATGCACTGCTCCAACGTATTTTATACGGATGTGCAGGCACGCGCCGTAAAACTCATCAGCGAGGCAACCGGTTTTGACCGCGTATTTTTAGCCAACAGCGGCGCGGAAGCCAACGAAGGCGCAATCAAGCTGGCGCGTAAATACGGGCACAGCAAAAGCGAAGGCAAATACCGCATTATTACGGCGGTACATTCCTTCCATGGGCGTACCATGATGACCGTAACCGCAACCGGCCAGCCCAAATACCAGCAGGGTTATGAACCGCTGCCGGCAGGTTTTGACTATGTGCCTTACGGCGACCTTGCCGCGCTGAAAGAAGCGATGGATGAGGATGTATGCTGCGTACTGCTTGAGCCTATTCAGGGCGAAGGCGGCGTGCATGTGCCGAGCGATGAATATTTGCAGGCTGCGCGCGCCTTGTGCGATAAATACGACGCGCTGCTGATTTTTGACGAAATCCAGTCCGGCGTGGGCAGGACGGGACAGTGGTTTGCTTATATGCATACCGGCATTAAGCCGGATGTGCTGACTTTTGCCAAGGGCATCGGCGGCGGCTTCCCGACCGGCGGATTCTGCGTGGATGAAAAGCTGGCGCGCGTGTTTAAGCCCGGCGACCACGGCGGCACGTTCGGCGGCAATGCACTTGCCTGCGCTGCCATTGAAGCTGCATTAACAACCATTAAGGAAGAAGGCTTTGTAGAAGCGGCAGCCGAAAAAGGCAAATACTTTATGGCAAAATTGCAGGAATTAAAAGCCAAATATCCCGATAAGGTTACGGAAGTGCGCGGGCGCGGTTTGATTCTGGGCATGGAGCTTGCCAAAGCAGGCGGGCCTGTGGTTGAACACTGCCTGAAAGACCACGTTATCGTTAACTGCACGGCGGGCAATGTTATCCGCCTTGTGCCGCCGCTTATTGTAACCGAAGCGGAAATAGATACGGCAGTTGCGGCGCTGGACGCTGCACTGGCAGAATTTTGATGAGTTGGTGAGGGTATAAAATGGGTTTAAGACACAAAGACTTGATTTCCATCCATGATTTAGAGGTCGGCGAAGTTGCTACCATTCTGGATGTTGCCAAAAAATTAAAACGCAAACAAAAAAGAGGCGAGCCTCACAGATATCTGGAAGGCAAAACGCTGGCCATGATTTTTTCCAAGGCTTCCACCAGGACGCGCGTATCCTTTGAAACCGGCTTTTATCAGCTGGGCGGCCACCCGATTTATTTAAACGATTCGGCTTCGCAGATTGGCCGCGGAGAGCCGGTGCGCGATACCGCAAGGGTGCTTTCCCGTTTTGTGGACGGCATTATGATAAGAACCTTCTCGCACGAAAGTGTTATTGAACTGGCAAAATATGCAACCGTGCCTGTTATCAACGGCCTGACGGATTTGCTGCACCCCTGCCAGGCACTGACCGATATGTTTACCATTATGGAGCATAAGGAAGTGCTGAAAGGGCGCAAGCTGGTTTACGTCGGCGACGGCAACAACATGGCACATTCCCTGATGTATGCCTGCGCCAAAGTTGGCATGAACATGGTATGCGCATCGCCGAAAGGCTACCAGCCCGACCCGGAAGTTGTTAAAAACGCACAGGCGGACGCTGCGCTGACCGGCTGTACGATTGAAGTCGATGAGGATTTGTTCCGCGCTGCCAAAGGTGCGGACGTGCTTTATACCGACGTTTGGGCAAGCATGGGGCAGGAGGCTGAACAGAGCATCCGCCAGGAGGCGCTGGGCGATTACCAGATTAACAAAGAACTGCTGAGTGTGGCGCGCCCTGACGCAATGGTGCTGCACTGCCTGCCTGCACACCGCGGCGAAGAAATTACCGAGGAAGTGCTGGAAGGGCCGCAGTCCAAAGTGTTCGACCAGGCCGAAAACCGTTTGCATGTGCAGAAAGCAATTATGGCTTTGCTGATGACCGACGATATTATTTAACAAAGCCTTGCATATTTATAACAAAACGTGTATAATAATACGCATATTAAATTGATAAACAAATCCTGTTGGGAGGCTGTAATTTAATGAAAATCGACAAAAGCAAAATTAAAAAAGTAGTGCTCGCTTATTCCGGCGGCCTTGATACTTCCGTAATTATCCCCTGGCTGAAAGAAAACTACAATAACTGCGAAGTTATTGCCTGCACCGCAGACCTTGGCCAGGGCGACGAACTGAACATTGTTCACGACAAGGCTTTAAAATCCGGCGCAAGCAAATGCTACATCCTTGATTTGAAAGAAGAATTTGTTTCCGACTATGTTTGGCCGGTTGTTAAAGCAGGTGCTATTTACGAACAGAAATATCTGCTCGGCACTTCTTTTGCGCGTCCGCTGATTGCTAAAAAACTGGTTGAAATTGCCCTGAAAGAAGGCGCTGACGCTGTTGCCCACGGCGCTACCGGCAAAGGCAACGACCAGGTTCGTTTTGAACTCGGCGTTAAAGCCCTTGCTCCTCAGCTGGCAGTTATCGTGCCCTGGCGCGAATGGAACATCCGTTCCCGTGAGGACGCAATCGACTTTGCAGCAGCACACAACATTCCGGTGCCTGTAACCAAAGACCACGACTATTCCATGGACCGCAACATGTGGCATTTAAGCCATGAAGGCTCTGACCTTGAAGACCCCTGGAATGCACCGAAAGATGAACTCTTTATTGTTACCAGCACTCCGGAAAAAGCTCCGGACAAAGACGAATATGTTGAGCTGGAATTTGAAGCAGGCGTACCTGTTGCCGTTAACGGCGAAAAACTTTCTCCGGCAGCACTGCTTGAAAAACTGAATGAAATTGGCATCCGCAACGGCGTAGGCATTTGCGACATGGTTGAAAACCGCCTTGTCGGCATGAAATCCCGCGGCGTGTATGAAAACCCGGGCGGCGCAATTATCGTTTACGCACATCAGGAACTGGAAAGACTGTGCCTTGACCGCGCCACCATGCACTACAAAGAAATGGTTGCCATTAAATATGCGGAACTGGTTTACGACGGCATGTGGTTCAGCCCGCTGCGCGAAGCACTGGCTGCTTTTGTTGACGAAACCCAGAAAACCGTTACCGGTACCGTCCGCCTGAAACTTTATAAAGGCAACATCATGAGCGCCGGCGCTAAATCTCCATATTCCCTGTACAGCAAGGAATATGTAACCTTCGGCGCTGACGAAGTTTACAACCAGGCTGATGCAACCGGCTTCATCACTCTGTTTGGCCTGCCGCTTACCGTACGTGCCCTTATGAAACAGGGTAAACTGAAATAATGGCCAAACTGTGGGGCGGAAGATTCAGCAAAAATACCAACGAACTTGTGGACGCGTTCAACGCGTCCATTGAGTTTGATAAGCGCCTGTACCATGAGGATATACGCGGCAGTATCGCCCATGCTACAATGCTGGCAAAATGCGGAATCATTCCCGAAGAAGACGCGAAAAAAATTGTTGCCGGTTT
>CASEGD010000109.1 GCA_949287345.1 uncultured Phascolarctobacterium sp.
CTGGTCATAGTAGCCTGCGTGGATGCCGTAGCTGCCCGGGGTATCCGCTTCAGCGCCCTTCCATGCCAGGTCTGCCCACCAGCCGTCTTTACCGGCGTTAAAGTATTCTTTATCACCGCGCATATATTCGGCAGCAAGGGTAAAATCGCCAAAGCCGTAGCTTGCGCCGACGTTCCAAATCTCTTTATCCATGTTGGAATTGGTTTTAAAATAGCCAACGTAAGCGTCAACGTCACCCAAAGCTGCTTCCAAAGTGCCGATGTAAATTCTGTCGTCGCTGTGAAGCAGTACGCCTGCATCTTCGTCAACCTCAACGCTGTCGTAAGCCTTGCCCGCTGCCGCGGATACTTTAATCTTGTCGCCGTAGGATACTTTTGCCATATCCATGTTGGCATCAAGGATATTGCCAGTGAAGGTCACTTCGTTGTAACGGCCTGCAACTACGTCAAGTCCGCCAAGGCGGCCTTCTACATAAGCACGGGCAAAGTCGATTTTGTCATCGCCGGTTTCGTTGGTAAAGTCCTGATTGTTTTCAAACATGCCGGTATAAGCCCAGTCCTCATTAATCTGGCCGTTTACCCACAGACGGGAACGCAAAAGCCCTTCGTGTCCGTCATGATCAGCAGCATCAGTGTCAACATCACGGTAGGATGCGCGTACTTCACCGGTAATTTTTACGTTGTCTGCTTTCTTTTCAAGGTTTGCTACGCGCACGCCAAGGCTATCCAGCTCATCGGCAAATTCTGCCGCCAGCTTATCTACATTAACTCCCTTGGCCATAGCTTTGGCTACAATCTGCGCCATTTCGTAACGGGTCATTAATTTATCGCCGCCGTAAGTGCCGTCGGGGTAGCCGTCCACCACGCCTTCTGCCGCTAATTTGTTAACAGCGTCGTAAGCCCAGTGCCCTGCCGGTACATCGCTAAAGGGGTTTGCAGCATAAGCGCTGGCAGTTACGCCCAGCGCCATTGCCATAGCAAGAACTAAAGATTTTTTCATCATGATACCTCCTAAACTTTCGCCGCCTGCCAAACTTCCAACACGAGTTGCCTTGTTTCCTCCGTTATCCGTTTGGTAGTCGCAGCTTATTTAATACATTAGTTAGTATACGCTAACTTTTGTGTTTTGGCAAGCACTTTTTGAAAATAATAAGCGGCAAAAAAACAAAGCCGGATTTTTACGTCCGGCTTTGATAAAAACTAATTATTCAACTGTTACGGATTTGGCAAGGTTACGCGGTTTGTCCACGTCGCAGCCGCGGGTAAGCGCTGCATAGTAAGCCAAAAGCTGCAACGGCAGTACCGCCAAAAGCGGTGCCAGTTCCTTGCCCGCACGCGGAATGTAAATAACGTGGTCGGCATATTTGGCAATGCTGTCGTCGCCTTCCAGCGCAATGGCAATAACCATCGCTTCACGCGCTTTTACTTCCTGCAAGTTGCTTACGGTCTTGTCGTAAACATCTTCCTGCGTTGCCAGCACAATTACGGGCACGCCTTCAACAATAAGCGCCAGCGTGCCGTGTTTCAGCTCGCCTGCCGCATACGCTTCAGCGTGGATGTAGCTGATTTCCTTCAGTTTCAGCGCGCCTTCAAGTGCAACGGCATAGTCAAGGCTGCGTCCAAGGAAGAACGCATCAAGGCAGCTGCCGTAGTTGCGGGCAAACACTTTAATCTGGTCAACATTTTCCAGCATGTCGTGCAGGTGTTCCGGCACTTTGTGCAGGCCTTCTGCCAGTTCTGCGGCTTTCGCATCGCTAAGCGTTCCGCGTAAGCGGCCAACATAAATGGCAAGCATAAGCATTACCAAAAGCTGCGTGGTGTAAGCCTTGGTGGAAGCTACTGCAATTTCAGGGCCTGCGTAGGTGTAAACAACCTGGTCCGCCTCGCGCGCGATGGAAGAACCAACCACATTGGTAACTGCCAAAGTGCGGCTGCCAAGGCGTTTTGCTTCTTTCAAAGCTGCCAGAGTGTCAATGGTTTCGCCGCTCTGGCTGATAACGATGGTCAGGCAGTTGGCGTCAACAATCGGGTTGCGGTAACGGAATTCGCTGGCGATGTCCACTTCAACAGGGATACGCGCCAGATTTTCCAGATAATATTTGCCGACGATACCGGCATGGTAAGCCGTGCCGCAGGCTACGATAAAGATTTTGCTGATGCCAGTAAAGTCCTCGGCAGTCCAGCCCAGCTCGGCAAAGTTGATTTCAGTGCCGTTTTCTGCAAGACGGCCGCGCATGGTGTCTTTAATGGCTTTAGGCTGTTCGTAAATTTCTTTCAGCATAAAATGCTCAAACCCGCCTTTTTCGGCAGCTTCGGCATTCCAGTTAACTTCAAATACTTTTTTGGTAATCGGCGTACCGTTAATGTCCTGCACCCAGACGCCTTCCTTGGTAACGGTAGCAATTTCACCGTCGCTCATAATGTAGGTGCGGCGCGTTTTGGCAATAATCGCCGGAATATCGGACGCGATAAAGTTTTCGCCCTCGCCCAGACCAATGATGAGCGGGTTGTCCTTTTTGGTGCAGATGAGCTTGTCAGGCTCGGCCTTGCACATAAATACCAAACTGTAAGAGCCTTCGATAACCCTTAAAACTTTTTTAACGGCTTCTTCCATGTCGCCGTCGTAAAAATCGGCAAACAGGTGAGCCACAATTTCCGTATCGGTGTCAGAAGCAAACTTCTGCCCTTTGGCGATAAGCTGCTCCTTCAGCATCAGGTAGTTTTCGATAATGCCGTTATGCACAACAACAAAATCGCCGCTTTCATCCGTATGCGGATGCGAGTTGCGGTCGCTCGGGCGGCCGTGCGTAGCCCAGCGCGTATGGCCGATGCCCATGCAGCCTTCCGGCATTCTACCTTCCAGCTTCTGGCGCAGCGCGTCAAGGCGTCCAACGCATTTTTCCACGCGGATGCCGTCTTTTTCGTAAACGGCGATACCGGCGGAATCATAACCGCGGTACTCCAGCTTGCTCATGCCGTGCAGCAAAAAGGGCGCTGCCTGTGCGTTGCCTACGTAACCAACAATACCACACATATATAAATCCTCCTAAAGGTTATTTGCCAGTTCTGCCGCAGCTGTTTTGTCCCCCATGTTGCCACGGGGCTTTGTCAGTCTGCTTACGGCCTGCAGCCGGCCGGGAGGCACCCGCTGACTACTCGATAAACCTCCGCCTCGTCTGCCGCTATGGCGGCACATGCGCTTAAAATATACATTTTGTGCCGCACAGGCCTGGCTGTCCCATGCGGCACCATTGCATCAATTTATTTTACTATATTTTTAGAATACGGTCAATGTTAAATCAGCCTAACTCGCGGGTAACAACCTCGCCAATAGCGCCGACGATGTTCTCCAGACGCTCCTGCACAGGGCCTTCCGCCATAATGCGGATTAACGGCTCGGTGCCGGATGCGCGCACAAGGATTTGCCCGTTGTCGCCCAGCTCGTCCTGATATTTTTTGATGATTTCTTTAATGGCTTCGTTGTCTTCCCAGCCGTATTTATCCTTAACGTGCACGTTAAGCAAAATCTGCGGGAATTTAGTCATCAGCGCGCCCAGTTCGGACAGGCGTTTGTTGTTTTTAACCATTGCGCCCAAAAGCTGAACCGCAGTTAAAATGCCGTCGCCGGTTTTGGCGTATTTGCTGAAAATAATGTGCCCGCTCTGCTCGCCGCCGATGCTGTAACCGCCGCGCAGCATTTCTTCCAGCACGTAACGGTCGCCGACATTGGTTTTTACGCAGCGCCCGCCGTGTTCAGCCATAGCTTTATGCAGGCCGACGTTGCTCATAACGGTCGTTACCAGCACATTGTCGTGCAGCTCTTTCTTTTTCATCAGTTCTAAAGCGCAGATGAGCATAATCTGGTCGCCGTCCAGCGCTTTGCCGTTCTCGTCAACAGCTAAGCAGCGGTCGGCGTCGCCGTCGTTGGCAATGCCCACGTCAGCGCCTTCCTCCAGCACTTTGGCCTGCAAAGCCTCAAGGTGCGTGCTGCCGCAGCCGTTGTTAATGTTAATCCCGTTAGGGTTATTAAAAATGGTAATAACCTGCGCGCCCAAAGTACGCAGAATTACCGGCGCAATCAGGCTGTTCGCGCCGTTGGAGCAGTCCATGACAACCTTTAAGCCGTTCAGCTTGGTCGGTGCACTGGCAATGATGTGGTCAATGTAGAGCTTGTCCATCTCGCCTTCGTTAATCACGCGTCCGACGGAAGAACCGCGCGGGTTCTTGCTGCTGTCGTGTTCAGCGGCAACCATGGCTTCAATCTCGTCCTCAACGGCGTCAGGCAGCTTGTGCCCCGTCTGCGAAAAGAATTTAATGCCGTTGTCTTCAAACGGGTTATGCGAAGCCGAAATTACCGCACCCGCATTGGCGTGCAGTTTGCTGGTTAAGTACGAAACAGCCGGCGTCGGGATAACGCCCAAAAGATGCGCATCGCCGCCCGCAGAGCAGATGCCAGCCGCAAGCGCAGCCTCCAGCATCGTACCGCTTAAACGCGTGTCGCGCCCGATGATGATTTTAGGGTTGCGCGTTTCCCTGCCAAAGTAGGAAGCAGCCGCACGCCCCAGCTTAAACGCCAGCTCCGGGGTCAGCTCCACGTTAGCCACGCCGCGGACGCCGTCAGTACCAAATAAACGAGCCATTATAAAAACCTCCAGT
>CASEGD010000110.1 GCA_949287345.1 uncultured Phascolarctobacterium sp.
CTGTGTTGCACCACTCACCAGATAGTCACATGGATAAGCAGTCACCTCAACGCCGCTTCCGCCGGCAGCAGCAGTAAAATTCTGCATGGCGCGCGGCATATGCAGTGCGGATGTTACCACAGCAACACTTTGCCAACCATTTTCACGGCACAGCGAGATAATATTTTCCGCATTTTGTTTTGTGTTCAATGCATTACTGTCAGTATAAATCATCTGTTCTGGTAGCCCTAAATCAAGCAGTACCTGTTTTGCAACATCAGCTTCAGCAACTTCATCATTATATCTTGCCCCTCCGCTAATAATAAGCGGTACGTTCATCGCACGCTGCAAACGCGCACCTGCAATCAAGCGGTTCATACCGATGGCAGAAAGCACTCCGACATTATTACTGCCAACATTGCTGACTGTACCGCCTCCCAAAACTGCAATTACATCTGCCTTAACATTTACAGGCTGCGTATAACGTCCTTCTAAGCCGTGGGTCAATATCTGCGCCACAGGCATCAACGAAACAAAATACAATAACAATGTTATCAGCGCCAGCGTAAAACGGGCGCGTACTTTATGTTTAAACATATAAACTGTAAACGCAGCAAGCAGCAGCACAATACAGCCGGGCGGTAAAAGCCATAATAAAATGAATTTTAAAATATACATCATTCACATTCTTCCAGCATTGTTACGTACAGCTGGCGGAACAGTTCCTCCGTTAAGTTGATTTTGTTCAGAATGGTATAGCGTTCCTTGCGGACCTCTTTGGCAAACATCCACGCTTTAATGAACATGTCTTCCGTAATGCCGTGTTTGGCAAGATTAACGGAAATATCGTACGCCTTTAAAAAGTTCAGCACTACACGGTGGTCGCGCCCTTGCAATTTGCAGGCTACTACGCTGCCCATTGCCACTAAAATGCCGTGCGGGATGTTGTGGTCAAACAATTCGTCCATGGCGTGGCTGAAAAGATGCTCCGAACCGCTGCACGGACGCGAATTTCCTGCCAGCTGCATGGAAAGGCCGCTTAACACCAGCGACTGCGCCAACATTTTAATGCCTTCAATACTCGTCAGCGATTTAGCTTCCGAATATAACAGCGAGTTGAACGCCGTTTCACTGAGCATATAGGCAAAGTCATTGGGGCGGTCGTTGTTTTCCTCACAGCCCAGCTTCCAGTCGTACAGTGCCGTGTAATTGCTGATGGTATCGCCCACACCGGCTTTCAGCAAAAGCCGCGGCGCTTCAAAAATAATATCGGTATCAATCAAAAGCCCGTCGGGAATTTTAGACGTAAACGAATGGCGCCGCCCGTTCTGCGCCAGCAATACGGAAACCGGCGAACACACGCCGTCGTTGCTTAGCGCCGTCGGTACGGCAATGTACGCCACGTTGGCAACAAAGGCCGCGTACTTGGCAGTATCCAGCGCCGTACCGCCGCCAAGCCCGATAACGAGGCGGATGTTGTTCATCGCCACTTTTTTGGCTACCTCCACCGCAAAATCAAACGAACTTTCCTTTACGGTAACAACTTCATAGCCGCGCAGCTGGTTCAAAAGTATTTTTACTTTTTTATCCAGCGTCTGCAAAAGCCCTTCCGTCGTTAAAATAAGCGCTTTGGCAAATACCAGCTTCGGCATGTATAAATTAAGGTTTTTATTAAGGTCGCTGACTGCGTTTTCCCTAACCTGCATAAACAGCGGCAGCGAATAATTGCTCATTAAGCCATCCCTCCAAATGTACGGTTAATTTTATTATACCATTTGCAGGTGCGGCGCGCCGTTTTGCACCAAAATTTTACATGGATTATACAAAACGGGCAGCTACATTGGTAACTGCCCGACGTTTTAACGCACGGCTTCCAAAAGCCGCAGGTATTTATCTTTTACAAGGTCCGGTTCAAAAATATTTTTTAAGTATTTAAGCTGCTTTTTGCTGGTGCGCGGCTGCTGTGCCGACCAATATCCCAGCGTCAGCTGGATAAACAGGCGGCAGCGTTTTTTGTACTTTTCGCTTTCTGCCGCTTCGCCAAACGCAAACCAGCTTTGGTACAGTTCCATTTCATCCTGCATGGTCTGCCTTGCCGCCGCGGCGATAAAATCGCGCCATGCGCGGAGCAGTAACCGTACCGCTTCCACACGTTGATTTTCGTCCTTCGATTTTACGAAACGGTCAAAGAGCAGCAGCGAAAATTTCTGCACCGGCGCATAAACAGTAAACGCTTTTTCCGCGCCATCCCAAGCCGCATACATCTGCATGTGCATCATTACATACAGCAGCATGCTGCGCGTTAAGGCAAAGCTATTCTGCTTAAGCAACAGGTAAAACAACCCGTTTAAAAGCTGCGCCGTTACATCCAGCCAATCGCGTCTTGCCGCCTGCGCCGCCAGACACGCCCATTCGCGCAGAAACGGCAGCAGCAAATCCTCGCCCACCGCTTCGTTTTTGCACAGGCGCAGGCTCAGCCACCGCAGCATCGGCAGCACATTGGTATAACGGCGGTCCGCCGCGATAAACATCAGCGCCGTTAAAAGATTTACAAACGCTTCGGCGTTTTCCTTAGCACACCCGGTGGTTGCATAACGCACCGCCAATTTGCTGACAGCCGCTGCAAAAATATCTTTATCGTGCGTGCGCGCCGCCATTACTGCCGCAAAGCGCAGATTCTGCAAAAATATGCTTTCTGCTTCCGCGTCGCCGGGCGCAATGTCCAGCGAACACACCGACAATAAATTCAGCGCCTTTAACGCACTGCGGCGGCAGTTCTGCTTTAACGCAAGGCAGGCCAGCAGCCCCAGCGTTTGCATTTTAAAATGCAAATCATCCGGCGCGTATTCCTGCAATTTTACCGCCGCTGCTTCAAAGGCATCTTCATCGCCGTTGCGCAATGCAGCAATACATTCCGTTTTTAAGTTTTCCAGTCCTATATCTGCCGCCATAAATAAGCCTCTTACATAATATTGCTGGTGCCTTCGTACACAATACCGCTGACGGTATCCACCGTTACGGTTGCGCCGTCAGTCAGCTTCTGCATCGCGCCTGCCGCGCCGACAATAGCCGGTACGCCGCAGCCTACGGCAACAATCGCCGCCGTTGATGTCAGGCCGCCTTCTTCCGCGATAATCGCGCCTGCGGCGGCTGCATATTTACCTGCTTCGTCAGGCAGTACGCCGACAACAAGAATGTCACCGGCTTTAAATTTAGCGGTAAAGTCCTCCGGCTTTTCGCATTTGCAAATAACACCCGTGATGGACTGCAAACCGATACCAACGCCGCTGACAAGTTTTTTGCTCATGGTTACAACCTTGATTAAATTGGTGGTTCCGCTGCGACCAACCGGCACGCCTGCGGTTACAATTACGTTATCGCCGTCTTTAACAAGCCCGTGCTTTTTAACGCACGCCAGCGATTCTTCAATAAGTTCGTCGGTGTTCTCGCTCCACGGGCCAAGCACAGGGCATACGCCCCAGTAAAGCTGCATCAGCCTTACGCTTTGCGGGTGGCGCGAAACGCCGATAACGCCAGCTGCCGGACGGTATTTTGCCAGCATGCGCGCCGTAAAGCCGGATTCCGTAACACTGACGATAGCGTCGCTGCCAAGCTCCTGCGCAATCTGCACCGTCGCGTGGCTGATTGCTTCGGTGGAATGGATGCGCTCGCCAATGCCCTTGTTTTTAAAAATGCGTGCATAGTCCAGCGCCGTTTCCGTCTGCTCGGCAATTTTAGCCATGGTCTGCACCGCCTCCAGCGGATATTTGCCGGAAGCAGTTTCTCCGCTCAGCATAATCGCATCCGTACCGTCAAAAATAGCGTTGGCGATATCGCTCGCCTCTGCGCGCGTGGCACGGTAGCTGTTAATCATGCTTTCAAGCATCTGCGTGGCGGTAATTACCGGTTTGCCAAACCTGTTGCAGCTGCGGATAATATCCTTCTGCACCAGAGGCACAACCTCGGCTGGGATTTCCACGCCCAAATCGCCGCGCGCTACCATAACGCCGTCCGAAACGGCGATGATTTCTTCTATATTTTTTACACCGGCATGGTTTTCAATTTTGGAGATGATGCCCATCTGCGAGCAGCACTGCTCCAAAACACGGCGGATTGCCAGCACGTCGTCCGCCTTTTGCACAAAGGACGCCGCCACATAATCCATGCCAAGCTCAGCGGCAAAGGTAATGTCGCTGATATCCTGCTCCGATAAAAACGGCAGCTTCAATTCTACACCGGGGCAGGCCACACGCTTGCGCGAGCTGATTTCGCCGCCGTGCACAACTTTGGTGTAAATTTTACCGCCTGCCACATCGACGGAAGTTACCTCCAGCGCAAGCAAACCGTCCGAAAGCAGGATGGCGTTGCCCGGCTGCAATTCTTCCAGCAGGCCGGCATAGTTAACATAGGAAATTTCTTCCGTGCCTTCAATTTCTTCTGTTGTCAACGTAAAGCTGTCGCCCTCTTTTAAAATAACCTTACCGGCTTTAAAAATACCAAGGCGCATCTCAGGCCCCTTGGTATCGGCAATTAAAGCTATTGGTTTTTCAACTTCGGCGGCA
>CASEGD010000111.1 GCA_949287345.1 uncultured Phascolarctobacterium sp.
GGATGTGTTATAAATGGTAAAAAACAATGCTTATGACCTTCGCCTTGCCAAAACCCTTTTTGAAAACACTTATGCTGCACATGTTTTAAACGATAACAAGGACGTTATCGGCAAACTGCGCATTGTGCCTTCCATCCCGCTGGACAGAAGCGTACTGCCAGAAAATGCGCCGGTAGTAAGCCCGTTTTTGCTGGTTATCGTCGATGACGCTGATATCAACAAAGACAACCTCATCGACTTTGAAGAACGTGTTTCCTACGCGCTCTTAAAACGCTTCTCCACCGAAACCGTTGCTTTCCAGCACTGCCAGTTCCAGCACTGCCAGTTCTATTATCCTTCCCCGGCTTTCATTTTTGAACAGCCCGGCGCAACCGACACCCCGCTGGACCCCACGCCGGTTATGTAATTAAGCACAAAAACACAAAAGCATCTGCCCAAGGCATTACGCCCAAGCAGATGCTTTTTTATTTTACGTTTTAATATTTATTGCAGTAAATGCGCGGTATGCGCTGCGTTAACTGGCAGGAAATTTCGTCCGGATGTGTATCCGCAAGCCTTGCAATATCGCTGACGGTAATTTCATCGCCGCCCTGCCTGCCGATAAGCACTACCTCGTCGCCAACTTTAACGTCGGTTTCGTGCCCCAGCTCAATCATAACCTGGTCCATGCACACACGCCCGGCAACTTTATAGCGTCTTCCGCCGATTAAAACCTCGCCGCGGTTGGAAAGACAGCGCGGATAGCCGTCCGCATAGCCGATAGGCACGGTGCCAATCCATGTATCTTCGTCGCATTTATAGGTTGCACCGTAGCCGACGGTGTCGCCCGCTTTTACCTTGTGAATATGCACTATGCGGCTGAAAAGGCCAAGACCGCTTTCAAATTCCGGCAGCATATCTTCACGTTCCTGCGTGTCGGCGTGCCCGTCCGGCATGTAGCCGTAAATAATTTGCCCCGGGCGCACTGCGTCGTAGTAGGATTCCGGGAAGTACAGCGTCGTAGAACTGTTGGCTGCGGTAAAAATATATCTTTCCGGGTTCGGGATACGCCTTACCATGCTTTCAAAGCGGTACATCTGGCGCTTAACATGCTCGTGGCTTTCGCCGTCGGCGCAGGCATAATGCGTAAAAAAGCCATGCACGGTAATGTTAGTGTATTTTTTGATAGCCTCCAAAAACGCAGGCACGTCCTCAGCCTGCACTCCGATACGGTTCATGCCGCTGTCCACCGCCACCATTACGCTTGCGGTTTTGCCAAAATGCGCCGCTGTTTCATCCAGCAGTTTTAAATTGGTCGATTCGCAAATCGGAATAATAGCGTCCGTTTCAAAAGCGTCCTCGTATTCGTCAGGCATCAGCAGCCCCAAAAGGTAAATCGGGCATTTAAAGCCCGCCTCGCGCAGCTGGCGCGCCTCGCCCGTTACGGCAACTGCAAGCGCTTCGTATCCTTCTTCCATAGCCATGCCTGCCACCAGCACCGCGCCGTAGCCGTAAGCGTTAGCCTTTACAACGGCAACAGTTTCCGTTTCTTTCGGCACCAAAGCGCGTATGGCACGCAGGTTATGCCTTAAAGCATCCTGATATATTTTTAAATAAGTCGTTCTCATTGGCGGTAAAACCTTCCTGGCTTCCGGTAAAAAACCGTTTTTGTTATATCTCTATAATTATAATACATTTTTTACAAAATTGCTGTATTAAATTTAAAAATTTTATACTTGGTATGCTTTTGCCGCTGCTTCTAATTTTATAAAATCACAACACCTTAAAAGCAAAGTATCTGAACATTTTTTATAAACTACCTGTTGATATAAAATTTTAGCCTTTTTTATAATTCTAATTTCATGCTTTCTTATTTCTCTTACTTGTTCTTGCAGCAATACTTTATACTGCATATCTTTAATATCTTTGTCGGGCAAATTATTTATATCAAATTCAATAATAGCCTTATCACAGACAGGTATCATATTGTTTAAATTAACAATACCTAGTTCACCATCTTTTAACTTAAAAACGTCTAACGATTTATTAGATAATCTTTTATGTTTAGGTTTAGGTGAACTTAGCGGCGCAAAATATTTAGTTCTATCAACTGTAAGCAACACACCTGCAAACGGCCGACGTTTAGAGTTTATATGTTCTTTAGGCACTCTGTTATCAACATTACTTAAATAATTTAAATAAATATCAGAAATATTAACTATTTTTAACATATATATATTTGCACCTCAAAATAAAATAGGTGGATAAGCTTTCTTACCCACCTGGCTTTTTTGACCTGCACTTAACGGTAGCAGCTCACCGACTTTTTTAACCTACACTTTGCGGTAGTAGCTCACCGACTTTTTTAACCTACACTTTGCGGTAGTAGCTCACCGACTTTTCCATTTATATTATAATCTATACAAACACAAATGTCAAATTACATTACCGGTGCTTCGCCGCGGTGGCGTTTGTAGATAACTGCGGCAATGACGAGCAGCACGCAGCCGCCCAGCACAAACAGAACGTGTAGCGGCAAAAAGGTTGCAATTACGCCGCCTACCAGAGGCCCGACCATCGAGCCGAACTGCTGCGCCGAAAACAGCATTCCAAACACGCGCCCGCGCTGAGTGCGTTCCGTTTTATTCGCCAGAATGGCGCTGATTGACGGGTGGATGCCCGCAAAGAACAGCCCCACCGTGAAATTAAGCACGGCAAACAGCGTCAGCGAATCCGGCACGGACTGCAAAATCATCACAATGCCCGCACCGACGGACGAAAGCGACAGCGACAGGTAAAAGCCCCTGTTCTGCCCAAAGCGCCCCCAATACGGCGCGGTAATGGCGCTGGCAATGCCCACCAACGAGAACACCAGCCCCGCAATGAAAATAATGTTATCCGTACCGTCGTAAAGCTGCTCCACATACAGGCTGATAATCGGCTGAATCAAAAGGATTACCATCTGCACAATGCCGCTGCAAATAAGCGCCTCGCGGATGGGCGGATTTTTTAACAGCGCCGTTGCGGATTCGCTTTCCAGTTCTTCTTTGGAGGCTTTGCTGCCGGGCGGTTCCGGAATGTAAAACCAGAACACCAGCGTAATGATAAACAGCACAGCGCCGCCCAGATAAAACGATGTGCGCATGCCGAACGCCGACGCAAGCGCGCCGCCGATAAGCGGCCCGATGACGTTGCCGGCTGTCAGGCCGGACTGCAATATACCCAAACTCATACCCAGCTTGCCAACCGGCACCGACGACGTGGCAATGGCAAGGCACACCGACCAGAGCCCTGCGGCAAAGCCCTGCAAAACACGTACACCCACCATCTGCTCCGGGCTGGTTACCAAACCGCCTAAAAGGTACGACAGCGCCAACCCCAAACCGCTGCGGATAGCCATCGGCTTTTTGCCGTGTTTATCAGCCATTTTGCCCCAGATAGGCGCCATAATGCCGCCGATTAAAAACGTAACCGAAAAAACAACGCCCGACCACATTTTTACATCGCTCTGCGGCACACCCAGCTCGCGGATAAGGTACATCGGCAAAAAAGGTATCAGCATGGTATAGCTTGCCGACATAAAAACAACATTGGCCGTTAAAATGGCCAGAATAACTTTCCATTTCTTCATATTCTTTCCCCAAAAAGCAAAGCCGCCGTATTACGGCGGCCTGCGTAAAACTTAATTATTTGTTGCCGACTTCGGCTTCTACCCTTGCCAGAATAAAGCACAAATCGGATAAACGGTTCAGTGCAATCAAAGCCTGTTGGTTAACAGGTTCTTCTTCCGCCAGGCGCAGTGCGCAGCGTTCTGCCCTGCGGGTAGTGGTGCGGGCAATATCCAGCGCCGCCGCGCCAAGGGTGTCGCCGGGGATAATGAAATGCCCAAGCGGCTCCAGCATCGCGTCGAACTTATCAATCGTGCTTTCCAGCATTTTTACATGTTCCTCTTTAATATATGGTTCAGGCAGGTTCACGCTTGCAATATCGGCCATCAGCGACATCAAAAGCTGCTGGATTTTTAAAATAGTCCCCTTAACATCCTGCCTTGTTACTGTTGCGCGTGCCAGCCCCAGTGCCGAAGTAATTTCGTCCACCGTGCCGTACGCTTCCACACGCAGGCTGTGCTTGGAAACACGCTCACCGGTATAAAGGCCGGTGGTGCCTTTATCGCCTGTTCTTGTATAAACCGCTGCTTTCGTCATGCTGCCGCCCTCCTTTGGGAACAATCTGTAAGTTTAATCTTAGTAAATTTCTTCGGGTTTGAAGAAGTTGTTGATTTCGCGTTTAGCGGATTCTTCGCTGTCGCTGCCGTGAACGATGTTTTCACCGATGGACAGTGCAAAGTCGCCGCGGATGGAGCCCGGTACGGATTCCAGCGGGTTGGTTGCACCCATCAGGCCGCGTACTGCTTTGATTGCGTTTTCGCCGGAGATTACCATAGCGGCAACCGGGCCGGAGGTAATGAAATCAACCAGTTCGCCGAAGAAGGGTTTGCCTTCATGTTCAGCATAATGGAATTTAGCCTGTGCGTCGGTCATTTTAACAAGTTTCAGTGCGGAAACTTTCAGGCCGCGGCGTTCAAAACGGGAGATAATTTCACCGATAAGATTTTTTCTTACTCCGTCAGGTTTTACAAGTACGAGTGTCTGCTGCATTTAAAATCGCTCCTATTCTTCTTGGTTTTAATTTTATACTAAATCGTTAAACGATTTTAGCCTTTTAAAAGCTGCTGGTACTTTTTGGCGTCCAGCTT
>CASEGD010000112.1 GCA_949287345.1 uncultured Phascolarctobacterium sp.
CAGCATCGGCTTATTGCCGAGTGCCAGCCTTGGCGACGGCGCAGGCATGTACGAGCCTATCCACGGCAGTGCGCCGGATATTGCGGGGCAGGGCATTGCCAACCCGCTGGCTACCATTTTAAGCGTGGCCATGATGTTGAGATATTCGCTGAATCAGGACGCAGCGGCGGACGCTGTTGAACGCGCCGTTGACGAAGTGCTGGAAGCAGGCTACCGCACGCCGGATTTATATGCCGAAGGGCTGAAAAAAGTAAGCACCGCGGAAATGGGCAAACTTGTTGCCGCAGCGGTAAAATAAAAAACGCAGCCGTAAAATAAGGGAAATACAGATAAACAAGATATAAATAAGGGAAAGAAAACAGGCGCAGACCGTTTGGTTTGCGCCTTATCTATTGCCAACAATGCTGCAATATGCTATACTTGCAGTGGGTTGTTTAACGCCGGTTAAGCGGGTGCCTTTATTTATGTATCGCAGGCCTTTGAAGATGCATAAATAAGGGCATTTTTATTTTAAGGGGGTATTTATTGTGGCGTGGTTTGATTTGCTGATAGCAGGTTTGTTTGAAGTGGTGTGGTCTACCTGTTTAAAATATTCGCACGGGTTTACCGATTTAAAATTTACGCTTTTGACCTTTGCCGGTATGGCGGCAAGCTTCTGGTTTTTGGCGCACGCCATTAAAGAGCTGCCGATGGGCACGGCTTATGCCATCTGGACGGGCATCGGCGCATTGGGCGCGGTTATAGTAGGCATTGTGCTGTTTGACGAAGCGCTTACACTGCCGCGCCTGTTTTTTACGGCGCTGCTTTTAACGGGTATTATCGGGCTTAAAATGAGTTCGGGACAGTAGGTAAAAGTTTATTAAAGGGCGGGCGGCGTTGTGCCGCCCTTTGTTATTTGTATCATTTGATACGGCGGTGGGGGGGTTAAAAACAAATGACGTTTTTGTTTGCTTTTTTCAGAATTATGTGTTAAATTAAAGTAAAATATTAGTTAAATAAAAGTAAAGATTTTGTTACTTTTTGTTTAACGGCGCTGATATTTTTAATCTGCCCGGCAAGGCAGCAAATTTAAGGAGGTTTTAAAATGCTTAAGAAAACAACTGTATGGCTGCTTTCTGTAATGATGCTCATGATGATGCTTGTTGCAGGCTGCGGCGGCGGTGAAGAAAAACAGGCCGCAGGCAACGACAGCCAGAAACTCATCGTGTACACCTCGATGAAAGAATCCCTTATTAAAGGCATTGTTGACGGCTTTAAAAAGGCTAACCCCGGAATTGACGTTGACTATCAGTCCGCAGGCGCAGGCAAACTGATGGCTAAAATTGCGGCTGAACGCCAGAGCGGCAAAATTCTGGCCGACGTTATCTGGACCAGTGAAGTTCCTGACTTCTACAACATGAAAAACGAAGGCATTTTGCTGAACTACAAGAGCCCCGTTGAACCTGAAACCGTTAACCCGTTCAGCGATTATGACGGCTCCTTCCATGCTGCCCGTCTCGGCACCCTCGGCATCGTTATCAACACCGATAAAATCAAAACCGCTCCTACCCAGTGGTCCGACCTGATGGGCCCGGATTACAACGGTAAATTCGGTATTGCCAACCCGGCTCTTTCCGGTACCTCTTACATGAGCGTTGCACTTTTGGAAAAACAGTTTGGCTGGAAATTCTTTGAAGACATTAAAGCTAACGGCGGCCGTATCGGTAAAGGCTCCGGCCAGGTTATCGACGATACTGCTTCCGGCGAACTTGGCGCAGCACTGGCAGTTGACTATATTACCAATGCTAAAATCGAAAAAGGCGCTCACCTGCAGCTTTGCTATCCGCCCGAACTGCTCGTAGTTCCGAGCCCGGTTGCAATCTTTAAAGACAGCACCAAAGCTGACGCAGCCAAGAAATTTGTCGACTACCTGCTCGGCAAAGAAGCCCAGACCCTCGTTGCACAGCAGGGCACCATTCCTGTTCGTGAAGACGTAGAAATTCCGGCTAAATTCAATCTGCCCGCTCCGAAAGAAGCTTTGGAAAAATCCATTAAGATTGACTACATCGAAGCAATTAAAACCAAAGAAGACACCATTAAAAAATTCTCCGATATTATGCAGATTAAACAATAACAGGGCATAACCGGATTATAATGGTTATTTAAAACTGGCGGCGGAACGGGGTTTCCCGTTCTGCCGTTTTTGTAATATTAAAGGTTGACAGGAGGTAACCTTATGGAAGATATCATTAAGGTTGAGGGCGTCGCCAAGGCCTACGGCAAGCATCAGGTGCATAAGGGGCTTGACCTGGGCATAAAAAAAGGCGAATGCTTTACGCTGCTTGGGCCTTCCGGCTGCGGCAAAACGGTTTTAATCCGCCTTATTGCCGGGCACGAAGTGCCGGACGAGGGGCGTATTATTATTGATAACACTACCGTTGCCGACAGCGCAAGCGGCGAATATATCCCGCCCGAAAGGCGCGGCTTGGGCATTGTGTTCCAGGATTATGCGGTTTGGCCGCACATGACGGTGTATGACAATATTGCTTACCCGCTGAAAATGGAAAAACGCCCGAAAGAAGAAATTGATAAATTAGTAATGAAGATGATTGACATCGTCGGTATGAAGGGCCTGGATAAACGCCTGCCGTCCGAGCTTTCCGGCGGCCAGCAGCAGCGTGTTGCCCTTGCGCGTGCGCTTGTAGCCGACCCTTCGGTTATGCTTCTGGACGAGCCGCTTTCCAACCTTGACGCTAACCTGCGCGAGGAAATGCGTTTTGAAATCAAGGCTTTGCAGCGCCAGTTCGGCATTACGGTTATGTATGTAACGCATGACCAGGAGGTTGCCCTTGCTATCAGCGACCGCATCGCGATTATGGATAACGAAGGACATATCCGCCAGATTGGCACGCCTTACGAAATTTTTGAAAAGCCTGCCGATTTGTTCATCTTTAAATTTATGGGCATTGCCAACTTCCTCGGCGTGCGCGCCGAAAACGGCAGATTTTTGGTTGGCACCGGCAATCAGGAAGTGCCCTGGGAAAAACCGCAGGATGCTGCGATTACCAATTGGGTTGCGGCTTTCCGCCCGTCGGATGTTGCAATCAGCCGTGACGGCGAGGGCTTGCGCGGCGTTATTAAACGTGCCAACTTCCTCGGCGCTACGATGGACTATATGATTGAGATTGACGGCGAGCACCTGCGTACCGAGATTGTTACGCATGAAGCCATCAGCGGGAACCTGATGTTTAAAGAGGGCGAGGAGTGCGTTGTCAACTTCCGCGCGCTGCACTGGTTTGACGCGGCACAGCTTAAGGAGGTGGAAGAATTATGAGTACAATTAAAAAAGACAGCGGCTTTGGTGTTGCACAAATAATTCTGTTAATCTCCATTGCCATTCTGGTAATTTTTGTTGCGTGGCCTGTACTTTTAATTTTATTTAACGCCTTTTTTGTTGACGGCAATTTTAACAGCACGGACTTTTATAATGTTTTAACCGAGCCGGAAACCTTCCAGGCGCTGAAAAACTCGCTGATTATCGCCAGCATGACGACTATCGGCAGTACGATTGTCGGCACGTTTTTTGCGTGGCTTGTTACCCGTACGGATTTGCCGTACAAAACCTTTATGAAGAGCCTGTTCCTTGTTCCGTTCATGCTGCCGAGCTTTATCGGCGCGTTGGCGTGGAAGATGCTGCTGTCGCCTAACTCCGGCTACATCAACACCTTCTTTATGGAAACCTTTGGCCTGAGCGAACCTGTTTTTGATATTTATACTTACTACGGCATCAGTGCGGTTGAAGTTATGTACTTATTCCCGTTTGTATTTATTCAGGTTTGCGGCGCGTTGGAGCGCATGGACCCGACTTTGGAAGAATCTGCGCGTATCAGCGGCGCGGGGCTGTTTACCATTACCCGCAAAATCACCATTCCGCTGGTGTTGCCTTCCATTATGTCCGGCGCACTCTTGATTATGCTGTACTCTATGGCACATTTCGGCACTGTTGCGGTACTCGGCATTGAGCAGGGCATTTACAACATCCCGACGCTGATTTACGAAAAAATCCACCAGAGCGGCGGCAGCTTCGACTCTATCCGTACCGGCACCGTACTTGCTACCGTGCTTGTTGTAACCGCTGCCATGATTATCTGGGCACAGCAGAAGGTTTTAAGCCGCGGCCATTACCAGATTATCGGCGGCAAGAGCTTCCGCCCGATGGAACTGAAACTGCGCGGCCTGCGTTACCCGCTTTTGTTCTTCTGCCTGGCTTATATCGGCTTTACCATTTTACTGCCGACTGCGGTTATCTTTTTAGTTGGCGGCGTAAGCACCTACGGCCTGCCGCTAACATGGGAAAACCTGTCGCTCGACAACTACAAATACATCCTGTTTGAATACGAAGTTACCAAGGACGCTATCTTTAACAGCGTAACGCTGGGCCTTGCGGCGGCAGTTATCACCATGTTTGCCGGCGTTATGATTTCCTACGTTATCGTTAAGATGAAAGTCCGCGGCAAAGGCATTTATCGCGCTGGGCGTTATCCTTGCGTGGAGCGGCAAATTCGGCATCAACCTGTACAACACGGTATGGATTATCCTCGTTGCCTACATCGCGCGTTACATGGCGTTCAGCTTAAAGGCTAACTCCGCCGCGCTGGAACAGGTACACGACTCCTTGATGGAAGCTTCCCGCTCCTGCGGTGCAACGATGTGGCAGTCCTTAAAAGACATCGTTATCCCGCTGGTGCGCCCGGGCATGATTAGTGCGTTCTTCTTAATCTTCCTGCCGGCGCTGCGTGAACTTACCGTTTCCATCATGCTGTACGCACCGACGACAAGGACCATCGGCGTTGCCATTTACACGCTGAACGAAGACGGCGAAACCGTTATGAGTACCGCGCTCGCAGGCATTGCGCTGATTCTTATCGTTATCGGCCAGATGCTGATTAACCATTTTACCAAGAAAGTGAGTGAGTAACCGTCATGTCTTATATACGCTTAGTTAACGTTACAAAACGCTTTGGCAATGTTACTGAAATCGGCAAAGGCGAGTGCTTCTCCATGCTTGGTCCCTCCGGCTGCGGTAAGACGACTACCCTGCGCATGGTTGCAGGCTTTGAAGATTTAAGCGACGGCGAAGTGTGGGTTGGCGACCGCCTGCTCTCCTCGCCGAAAAAGCACCATTATACACCGCCCGAAAACCGTAACTTCGGTATGGTTTTTCAGGCCTTTGCCGTATGGCCGCACATGAGCGTCTATGAAAACGTTGCCTTCCCGCTGCGTCTGCGTAAGCTGCCTGCTGCGGAAATTGAACAGCGTACGAAGGACGCGCTGACTGCGACCAACCTTTTAAAAGCGGCTGAAGAAAGCCCGGCCAGCCTCTCCGGCGGCGGCAAACAGCGCGTGGCGCTTGCGCGTGCGCTGGCCATTAACCCGGACGTAATGCTGCTTGACGAACCGCTTTCGAGCCTTGACCCGCATCTGCGTGAGGAAATGCGCTTTGAAATTAAAGACTTGCAGCGTAAATACGGTTTTTCTATTATTTATGTTACGCATGACCAGTCGGAAGCCATGGCGCTTTCTGACCGCATCCTTGTTATGAAGCTGGGCGTAATGCAGCAGATTGATTCGCCGCTTGACGTTTATAACAATCCGGCAAATAAATTTGTATTCAGCTTCATCGGCGTGTCCAGCTTTACGGACGTAGTGTGGAACAACGGCGCTGCCTATATTAAAGGCGACAACCGCCCGCTGCCTTCCGGCCTTGTAGTGCCCGACCGTATGAACGGCGAAGCTATGTTCAACCTGGCCAGCCGCCCGACTGAAATCCGTTTTACCAACGAAAACGACATCAACGGCGTGCGCGGCGTGGTACTGCGTAAAGCCTTCCTCGGCGAAATTATCGACTACCTCGTTAAAATC
>CASEGD010000113.1 GCA_949287345.1 uncultured Phascolarctobacterium sp.
CGCAAACTTTTTGGTTAAATTTTTAATTTCCAATACAACAGGGGGCTGATTAGCGGTCATAATATTTTACCTCCCCCACTACCGGCACGGCTGCCAGCAGTTCTTTGGTGTATGCGTCCTGCGGGTTGCTGATAACTTCGCGTTTGCCGCTTTCCACCACGCGCCCGTTTTTCATAACCACCAGTTTGTTGGATACATACGACGCCACGCCAAGGTTATGCGTAACCAGAATTACCGCCACACCAAACTCGTTGCGGATATCGACAATCTGGCGGATAATCTGCGCCTGCGTCGTTACGTCCAGCGCGCTTGTCGGTTCATCTGCCAAAAGCAGCTTGGGGCGGAACACCATAGCCATGGCAATGCCCACGCGCTGGCGCATACCACCCGAAAGCTCAAACGGATAGCTCTGCATAATGCTTTCCGGGTTCGGCAGGCGCACCTTGTTCAGCATGTCCTTTGCCATTTCTGCGGCTTCGGCCTTTGTTTTTTCCGGCGCATGCGTGCGGATATAATCCACAAACTGCTCGCCTATACGGCGGATAAGGTTAATCATGTTGCCGCTGTCCTGAAAAATCATCGACATTTCACTGCCGCTGATTTTACGCCAGTCCTCACGCGTGTTTTTCAGCATATCGCGCCCGTCAAAAGTTATGCTGCCGCCCGAAACATGACCTCTGCCCGGCAGGCAGCCCATAACGGCACGGATAACGGTTGTTTTGCCGCTGCCCGATTCGCCTACAATTGACAGAATTTCGCCTTTATCAAGTTGAATGTTTACACCCGATACGGTAAGTTTGCTGCCGTAACTGATGTTTAAATCCTTAACTTCCAGAAGCATTGCTTACTCCTTATTTGGCAGGTTTAACGTCCTTCGTCAGCCAGTAATAATCGCACGGCATAATTTTGGCGTTAGCAACAGCCTTACTGCTTATCATGTTGGTTTCCGGGTAGCCGAACACCAGCGAAGCAGCGTCTTCCATAATAATCTTCTGCATATCAATAATCAGCGCACGGCGCTTGGCAGGGTCAAATTCCATTGCCAGCCTGTCGCTTAACGCGTCAAACGCAGGGTTGCTGTAACCGCTGCCGTTCTGCGGGTTGCTGCCGTTAACATTTGTTTTAAGGTACTGGTTAACAAATACCTCCGGGTCGCCCGCCGCAAGCGTCAAAATGTTGGAAATCAACAGGTCATATTCGCCGCGCGTGCCGATACCGTCCAGCACGTTGTAATCCACATTTTTAAGGTTTACTTTAATGCCAACCTTCTTGGCGTCAGCCTGAGTTGCTTCGGCAAACAGCGGCAGCTCGGCACGTCCGCTGTAAAAAATAAAGTCCAGTTCAAGGTTCTTGCCGTCCTTATCCACATAGCCGTCGTTATTGGTGTCCTTCCAGCCGGCTTCCGCCAGAAGCTGTTTGGCGCGCTCCACATTGTACTGGTTTTTATCCAGCGCCTTAATTTCATCAAAGCCGTAATCGACAGAAGGCGGCAGGTACGGTCCACCCGGCACAAAGGTATCTTTAAGCAGCACCTTGCAGTAGGTTTCGCGGTCCAGCGAGCTTAAAAGCGCTTCGCGCAGACGTTTATCCGCCATCGGCTTGCCGTCTGCCACGTTAATACGTGCTAAAACGTCGCGCAGGGACGCAATGGTGCTGATGTTGAATTTGTCTTTATCTTCAAAAAGCTGCAAATCGCCCGGCGCAATATTGACAGCCATGTCAATTTCACCGCTCTGCAAAGCCATGGCGCGGGTGTTCGGGTCATCAATGGTCGGGATTTCTACATGTTTAAACGGAACTTCGCCGTCCCAATAATGCGGGTTGGCGTCCATAACCGCTTTAGCCTTGCTGTATTCCTTAACCATGTACGGTCCGGTGCAGATAGGGCCCTGTTTAGCATAATCTCGGTCCGTCACGCTGGTATCAACAATTATGAACAGCGGGTCGCCCAACATGCCCGGCAGGGTTGCCACCGGCGTTTGGGTTTTAATCATTACGTTCTGCCCGTCGGCGGTGATGCTTGCAGGCTCAAACATGGCATGCGCACGCGCAGCCTTTTCAAAAGTACGTTCAATGGATTTTTTAACGGCCTCGCCCGTTACTTTGTTGCCGTTGCTGAACACAGCTTTATCGTTAATTTTAAAAGTCCATGTTAATTTATCGTCGCTGACGCTCCAGCTTTCTGCAAGCCACGGCACTGCATTCATTTTCTCGTCAAACTTTACAAGGCATTCACCAAGGCCGTAACGCATTACCACCCAGCCAAAATAGTTATCGGTCGGTTCAAGGCTGTCGGCAAAATTGGTAACGCCAAATTTTAAGGTGTCACCCGTTGCCGCCGCACTTTTATCGTCGCCGCCGCAGCCTGCCGCCGCGAATGCCAAAAGCCCCATCATTGCCAGTGCCGCCGTAAGTTTAGCCGCTTTATTCATAAATCCATCTTCCTCTCTAATACCCTATTCTTCCTGCCGCGGGTCCAGCACATCGCGCAGTGCGTCGCCCCACAGGTTAAAAATTACAACCGTTATAAAAATGGCAAGCCCCGGGAAAATCATCAGCCACGGCGCTGTTTGCAGCTGCTGCCTGCCTTCGTTAAGCATTAAGCCCCATTCAGGCGCAGGTGGCTGCGAGCCGAAGCCCAGGAAAGACAGCCCTGCCAGTTCCATCATCATCGCGCCGATATCGGACGCCGCCGTAATAACCATCAGCGGCAGAATATTCGGCAAAATGTGTTTCCATAATATATGTGTTGAAGTGCCGCCGTTAACGATGGCTGCTTCAACAAAATCGCGTTTTTTAACTTTTAAAACCATGCTGCGTGCCAGTCGCGCGTACTTCGTCCACGTTACAACCGTCAGCGCAATAATCGCGTTAATCAGGCTGCCGCCCAGAATGCCCGCAATGGCAATCGCCAAAATCATGCCCGGGAAGGAAATCATCATATCCGCCACGCGCATAATAACAACGTCAACCTTGCCGCCAAAATAACCTGCCACAACGCCCAGCGTGGTGCCGATAACAAAAATTACCGTTACCAGAATCAGCACGCTGCTTAAGGAATACGCCGCGCCATACAAAACGCGGCTGAAATTATCGCGCCCCAGCTTATCCGTGCCAAACCAGTGGTCGGCACTCGGCGCAAGGTAAGCGTTCTGCATCGTTGCCTCCAGCGGGTCGTAAGGCGCAATTAACGGCGCTGCCAGCGCGACGGCGATAAGCAGCAGCACAAAAAAGCTGGTTACGGCAAAGGCACGGTTGGTTTTAAGCCCATTGATAAGTGTCTGCATATTACCTGCCTGCCTTTCTTAAGCGCGGGTCAAGATGGTTGTAGGAAGCATCGATGATAAGGTTAATCACCATATACATCAGCGCAATCCACAGCACAATGCCCTGCACCAGCTGAAAATCGCGGTAAATAATGCTTTGCACCGCAAGGTAGCCAAGCCCCGGCCACGAAAATACAATTTCCACAACGGCCGCACCGCCAAGCAGGTTGCCGAAGGAAAGGCCGAGCAGCGTAATCAGCGGCAGCATGGCGTTGGGCAGAACTTCTTTCCATAAAATATGGCTTTCGCTCATGCCGCGCGCACGCGCACCAACAACGTAATCCTGGTTCAGTTCTTCCAACACGGCGGTACGCACCTGCCGCGTAAATTTGGACGCCATAACAATGCCCAGCGTCAGCGCCGGTAAAATTAAAGTTTCAAGGCTTACGCGACCGCCGACAATCGGCAGAAGCCGCAGTTTTAAACCGAAAATCCATAACAGCATTAAGCCCATCCAAAAATTGGGGACGGATACGCCGACAAAAGTCAAGCCGCGCACAACGTAATCGAACACACTGCCATGCTTAACGGCGCTGTAAATGCCCGCCGGTATGGAAACCACCAGCATAAACACCGTTGAAGCCAGCGCCAGTATTACCGTTGCGGGCAGGCTTTCCATAAGCTGCTCCACCACCGGCTTTTTAACCATGTATGAGAAGCCAAAATCGCCCTGCACGGCACGCCCCAGCCAGTCAAGATACTGGAAAATAAACGGTTTATCCAGTCCCAGCTCATGGCGCAGCGCGTCAATTTCCTGCTGGCTGACGATAATATCCTCGTTGCCGGCAATCATCTGGCGCACCGGGTCGCCCGGCGACAGCATAACCAGCGCAAAGGTTATAAAGCTGATGCCCAGAAGAACAACCACTATCTGCGCTATGCGGCTTAATAATTGCTTATTAGTCACAACCAAACATCTCCATCACAAACAAGTCCGTAAACACAAAATCTCCGCCGCGGTTCTGGCAGCGGAGAGTAAAAGCAAATTAAAGCATCTTCTGCTCTCGCCACCTCGCCGTCACCCGCAGCACCGGAAAGCGTTAAAGGCTGCGCTCTGACTTACACCTGCGTGCTTACAGTGGCGTGACCGTGCCGGATTTGCACCGGCTTCCCTGATTTACCCCTCGCGGGCACCTTTAACAAACTTATTGTAGCACTAATTCCTATTAAAGTAAATAATTTTCTTGTAAAATATTTCAATTAGTAATTTATACGGTATACCCGTATGGGTATACCTGCCGTAAAATGCAAAAAGCCGCCGCGGGCATGCGGGGCTTTCTGCAACAGTAGTAAGAAATTAAGCAGTAATCAAAATCAAACATTAAATTTTAGAACATAAACTGTAAACGGCTCCAGATAACTCTGTCATCAAGGCCGCTTTCCTTGCCTTCAAGGTCGTAGTAGTGCAGCTGGTAAACCATGTTTTTGGCAACAGTTACACCGCCGCCGACCATGTAACCTTTAAAGCCTTCCTTGGCGAACAAATCCCAGTCGCCGGTAAACATGGTATGCGCAACCGTTGTGCCCACGCCCTGATTGTAATAATTAGCAAACAGACCATAGCTGCCGGGCTTGTTTTTATCGGCGCCCTTGTAGTTAAGTCCGATAACGTAACCGTCATCATCTGCGCCTAGCGCAATGCCTGCGGCTTTATCGTTGTCAGTATTCAAATAAGTTGCCGCCAGCTGAACATCTCCAAAATTATATCTGGCGCTTACGTTCCATACGGAATTATCGCCGCTTTCCGCCGTCGGCACAAAGCCGGTCAGCGTCATGGTGTTGGCGCCAGCAGCGTCTTTAAATTCATCATAACCTGCGGAAAGGCTTAAATCGCCAAGCCTGCCGCTGATTTCCGCACCCCACATTTTATTGTAACCATAATCGGTCGGCTTGCCGTAATAAGCGCTTACTTTTACGTCCTTGCCATAGCTTGCGCGGATAAACTCTGCGGTGTCATCATACAGATAACCGTTGGCAAGGTAATGGTCGCCCTTACCGGCGATAACCTTTAAGCCGCCCAGTTTACCGGATACATAAGCCTGATTAAGTTTCAAATCATCGTTGCCGTTGTCATCGGCAAGGTTCTGGTCGTTCTGCAAACGCCCGGTGTAGCTCCAGTCATCATTAATTTGTCCGTTGACAAACAAACGGGTACGCAGGCGGTGTTTGGCAACTTTGCCGTTGGTTTTCTGCATATCGCCGCTGCGGTCGCCGTATTCGTAACGCACCTGACCGGTAATTTTTACGTTATCGGTTTTGTTTTCGAGCTGTGCCACACGCACGCCAAGACTGTCCAGCTCACCGGCAAATTCTGATGCCAGCTTGTCAACATTTGCGCCCCTCGCCATTGCTTTAGCAACAATCTGCGCCATTTCGTAACGGGTCATCAGCCTATCGCCGCCGTAAGTGCCGTCGAGGTAACCGTCCACCACGCCCTCTGCCGCAAGCTTGCTGACAGCGTCATACGCCCAGTGTCCTTGCGGCACATCACTGAACGGATTGGCTGCATACGCCGATGCCGTCACGCCCAGCGCCATCGCCGCCGCAAGCACCAAAGATTTTTTCATTTTACCATGCCTCCTGTCACAAATAAACGGTTATGCCGTTTAACAGTAAAATCCGCGGCAGGCGGCTTAAACCTGCCGCAATTAAACAGCGCGCACTGCAAACTGCGGGCACCGGCAAAATGAACAAACCCAATAAAAAACCGCTTCGGTTATAGTCCGAAACGGTAAAAAACATGTATATCCGGTCTTATGCCGGAATGTTAATTACCCGTCTCCCGCAGGTTAAGCTGCAATGCTTATGTACAGCAACTTGCTGGCTTTGGGCTTTACAGGGGTAAAAGGCTTGCAAAGAATAAGTTAAGCGCCCTTACAGCGGCGGGACCGCACCGGACTTGCACCGGTTAACATTACTGTACATGCTGTATTAAGTTATACCATTATATTAGCACTATTTATTATTAGTGTCAATAATTATTTATTTTTAATTCTTATTTAAATTTTTATGCTATATACCGGTATGGGTATAAATATGCTACCGGAATTTACCTGCGCTATAGTTGCATTACCAAGCACAAAAGCCTGCATGTTAAACATGCAGGCTTTTTATCATTTCTTCTCTTTTTCATCGCCGCCGGGCGGCGTAACTACTTTTTTGGGAATACCACCTGTTTAGGACCGAATTCCGCATTTTTAGGTATCATTACCTCGTCAAATTTAATGCTACGGGTATGCAGGGTATGGCTCCATTCGTGGTCGTGCCTGTGCAGGAAGCCCAAGAAGGTAATGGGAATCCAGCTGTAAATAAACAGTGGGTACAACAAGAGATACAACCACGATTTAAGCGATGCGCGGATTTTCCACAGCACGATAACCGGGAACACATACTGCCCAATACCGATAAGCGTCCACACTTCAATCGGCAAAATGGAATACAGCACGTTGGTGTAGAACGGATAGTACATATAGATATAGCTGCAAATTACATAGAAAGTAGAAAGCAGCAAGAAATACGGCTGGAACAAATGCAGGATTGCGTCCAGCATAATGGGGTTATGTTCCTTAATGCCGCGTTCTAACAGCGTGCCGATATAACGGCTGCCGACATCAAACTGCCCTTGTGCCCAGCGCTTGCGCTGATTCCACGACTGCATGAAGGTCAGCGGCTTTTCGTCGTAAACAATGGCGTCATGCGCCCACGTTGTGGGGATGCCTTCAAGGATAGCCTTCATGGTGAATTCCATATCCTCCGTCAGGCAGGTTGCGCCCCAGCCATAGCGGCGCAGGATATCGGTAGAAATGCACATGCCCGTTCCTCCGAGGCAGCTGGACAACCCGATATTATATTTTGCCAGATGGTAAACATGGTTGATTACCCAAAAGGCAATGGAGAAAGTACCGGAAATCCATGTATCGTTCGGGTTCTTGGAATCAAGATAGCCCTGAATCAAACGCTCGCCGTTACAAAGGCGGCTGTTCATCTCTTTTAAAAAGTCCGGATGGACAAGGTTATCGGCGTCAAACACGCACACAGCGTCGTACTGGCGTTCCATTTTAAAAATGCGGTTGAACATCCAGTCCATGGCATAACCTTTGCCCTTTTCGGTATCGTTAAAGCGCTCATGCACCTGCGCACCGGCTGCACGCGCCACTTCCGCGGTTTTATCCGTGCAGTTATCGGCAACGACGAAAATATCATACAGCTTGTCGGAATAGTTCAAAAGGTGCAGGTTTTCAACCAGCGCACCGATAACGCGCTCCTCGTTGTGCGCACAGACTACCATGGCAAAGGTGTGCTTTTCCTCGTAAACCTTTTTATCTTTTTTGCGGTAAACCAGCCCGAAAAACGAAAGCGTAAAATAGTAAATGGTAAAAAATACGATTAACAGCTGGAGAGGAATCATAATTATATCGAAATACGTTGTCATATAAGCTCCTCGCTTTGCATTAGTACTGCTTGTTAAACAGTTTTACATAAACCGCATTGATAATACCGATAATTGTGTAGGTAAACATAATTACAAACGGCCAGCCTTCGGGGCGCAGGTACAAAATGTAAGCGCCGATGGCGAAACCGATAATAACAGGAACTTTAAACAGCGGGTTGCCCTTGCCCTTAAAATCCGGGTAACGGATGGTGCTATACAGCAGGCAGCCGACAGCGAAGGTCAGCACTGCAATGTAAGTTTGCGGCACATCGTAACCAGCCAGCACAAAAGCACACAAAACGCAGGCACCGCCCGGAATAGGCATGCCCTGAAAATAACCGTGGATAACGTCGGCATTGATGTTAAAACGCGCTAGGCGCATAGCGCCCCACACCGGGAACAGCGCAGCAATCAGCTGGCCCCAGATACCGAAATCCGTAAGACCATAATAATACATCATAACCGCAGGCGCAACACCGAAGGAGCAAACATCGCACAAAGAATCGAGCTCAACGCCGAACTTGCCGGCAACGCCCAAAGCCCTTGCCGCACGTCCGTCGCAGGCATCAACGGCAACGGAAACGATAATATAAATTGCCGCCAAGTCAAAATTACCGGCAACCGATTCAAAAATGGAAAGCACGCCTAAAATAAGGTTGGTGCCGCTGATACTGTTAGGAATTATACGACGGTAGTCCATCAGTCCAAAACCCTCCCGATAATGGATTTACCGCCGGTGACGGCATAGCTCAGTGCTGGACCCGAATTTAATCATGCCGTAGCATTCGCCCTGGCTGAGGTTATGCCCCAGCGTAACCCACGATACAATGCGGCGCGCCAGGAGGCCTGCCACCTGAATGACAAGCACCTTCATTTTATCGTTCTGCACGCCGATGGCATGGCGCTCGTTTTCAAACGAAGCGTTTTTTTCATACGCCGGCACAAACTGGCCGCAAGTATAACGCTGATATTTAATCTCGCCTGCCACAGGGCTGCGGTTGACATGCACATTAAAAACAGAAAGGAAAATGGTAACCTTAACGGCGTCTTCGTTAAGGTATTCCTCGTCGTAAAAATCCTCCACCGCCATAACAGTGCCGTCAGCCGGAGAATAAATTATGGAATTATCCTGCTCGGTCGGGCGGTTGGGGTTGCGGAAAAAGTACGCAAAATACGCCGAAAGAACAAGTAAGGGAATACACCAAACGATACCGGCCCAGAACCAGACAGCCAAAGCCACAGCCAAAGCTCCCAGTATGAACGGGTAACCATCTTTTACAATCGTCATTGCTGCTCCTTTCTGTACATCTGCAAAAAAATAATATGATGAACCTTATTTATTCATCATATTATTATAGTATAGGCAGACCTTTTTGTCCACTTAATTATTTACTTTGTAACACTTTAATCACAAACTGCGGCAGCACCATCATCCTGCCGATGCGGCTCGGCTGCTTGTATAAACGGAACAGCCATTCCAGCGAAGCCTTCTGCATCCACAAAGGTGCGCGGTCCATTTTGCCTGCCAAAACGTCAAAGCTGCCGCCAACCCCCATTAAAACTGCGGGTTTAAGCTGCTCGCGGTATTTTGCCAGCCAGTTTTCCTGTTTAGGTGCGCCCAGCGCGATAAAAAGCATATCGGCGCCGCTTTCGTTGATTTCGGCAACGATGTCTTCGTTTTCTTCATCCTTAAAATAACCGTTGCGGCAGCCTGCAACCTTCAAGCCCGGCGCCACAGCAAGCAGCTTGTCGCGTGCGGCTTCGGCAATGCCCGGCGCTGCACCGAAGAAAAATACCTTGTAATCCTTTTTGGCAGCCAGCTTGCACAGCTCCACAAACAAATCGCAGCCTGCCACGCGCTCCGGCACATTATGCCCCAGCTTGCGCCCTGCCCAGACCGTGCCCGCACCGTCCGCCAGCACCAAATCAGCGCCGCCGCAGACGATTTTTTTATACTCTGCGTCCTTCTGGCACATCATAATAATCTCCGCATTAGCGGTTACGACAAAGGTTTGCTTTTTGTTTTTTACCTGTGAATTTAAAAAGTTAACGGCTCCGTCCATGGTATAAGGGTATACCGGCACGTCGAGCACATAAAACGGTTTAATTTTTTCCATGGCGTTATCCTTTAAATCTTCGCTACGTCAGAAGGAACGGTTAAGAACTGCAAATTTGGGTTGCGGTCCAAAATCCAGTTCAGCGCCCATTCGTTGTTAACCAAAATAACCGGGCGGTCTTTTTTATCGTAAACCAGCATGCCGTTGTCAAGGCCTTTCAGGTTTTCAATGTCTTTTTCGTTTTCTGCGTAAACCCAGCGCGCGACGCTGTAACCAAGCTGGTTCATCAAAAGCTGGGCGCTGTATTCGTTCAGCAGGCGGTATTCCAGCACCTCAAGCTGCAAAGAGCCTACCACGCCGACGATAAAGCTTTCAATGCCCAGGTCCTTCTGACGGAACACCTGAATTGCGCCCTCCTGTGCCAGCTGGATAATGCCCTTTTCAAACTGCTTGCGTTTTAAGGAATCCTTCGGCTGCACGCGGGCAAAAATTTCCGGCGGGAATACCGGGAAATCTTCAAACTGGATTTTCAGCTTCTCGTCACTTAACGAATCGCCGATGCCGAAGATGCCGGGGTCAAAAATACCGATGATGTCGCCCGGGTACGCTTCTTCAACAATCGTGCGCTCCTGCGCGAGGAATTGCTGCGGCTGCGCCAGCTTAACAGGCTTGCCGCCCTGCATATGGTAAACCTGCATGCCCTTTTTAAACACGCCGCTGCAAATGCGCATAAACGCAATGCGGTCGCGGTGCGCCGGGTTCATATTGGCCTGAATTTTAAACACAAAAGCGCTGAACAGTTCGTTTTCCGGGTTCAGCAAATCGCCGTTCTGCAAAATGCGCGGCTGCGGCTGCGGCGACAGCTCCAAAAACTTCTCCAAAAAGCTGCGCACGCCAAAGTTGGTCATGGCGCTGCCGAAGAACATCGGCGTCAGCTCACCGCTGTTTACCTTGTCCATGTCAAACTCATCGCCCGCAAGGTCCAAAAGTTCAATATCGTCGCAAAGTTTTTTGTACAAATCTTCGCCGATAGCGTTAACAATTTCCGGGTCATCAAGGCTGCCCGTGGTGGATTTTAAAATTTTAGAACCGTGGCTGCTGTCGTTTTCAAACAGCTCAATCTGGTTTTTAACGCGGTCGTACACGCCGATGTAGTTGCCGTCGATGCCGATAGGCCAGTTAATCGGGTACGCGCGGATGCCCAGCACCTGCTCGATTTCGTCCATCAAATCAAACGGGTCGCGGCCATAGCGGTCCAGCTTGTTGACAAACGTAAACACCGGCAAACGGCGGCGATGGCAAACCCAGAACAGCTTTTTCGTCTGCGGCTCCACGCCCTTGGCGCAGTCAATCAGCATTACGGCGCTGTCTGCCGCCATCAAAGTGCGGTACGTATCTTCCGAAAAATCCTGATGTCCCGGCGTATCCAGAATGTTTACGCGATAGCCGTCGTAATCAAACTGCAAAACAGAGCTGGTAACGGAAATACCGCGCTGCTTTTCAATCTCCATCCAGTCCGAAACGGCATGGCGGTTGCTTTTACGTGCCTTAACCGTGCCTGCCAGGTGAATCGCGCCGCCGTACAGCAAAAGCTTTTCCGTCAGCGTCGTTTTACCGGCGTCAGGGTGCGAAATAATAGCGAAAGTGCGCCTTTTTTCAATCTTTTCAAGTAATTCCTGCATTGTTTCCTCCGTTAATCCCTGTTCTGCAATTCGTAAATGCTGTAAGCATCAATAATCTGTTTCAAAATGTAATCGGGCACCGGCACAGCCGTTTCCATAATGCCCTTAATGTTCACGCGGAACGCCACATCCTCGTACTTTTCGCCGCCGTAGGTTTCGCAGCTGAAGCTGGTACGCATAAACTCATCCTTAAAGTGGCAGTATTTCAGCACATCACGTTTGCGCTCCATATCCCACGCATGGTAAAACTCGTACAGTTTTTTCTGCGCCTCAGGCGGGATATCCACACCGGCAACGACGTAACCATCCATCGGCGTGCAGTCCAAATCCTCGTAAACCGTGCCGTCCTCCAGCTCGATGGTAACGGTCATAACGTAATCCACCTCGCTGAACTCGGCGCTTTTAATCTGCCATTTATCGTGCCATTTTTTTATGCACGCCGGACAGATGAATTTTGCCTCTTTCACCGTGTTGTTGATGTAATTATCCTTGTAATACAAAACGCCGTCCTGCGGCACAAAATTTTCACCGCATTCAGCACAGATGAGTTTTACACTGCGAATCATACTTTAACACTCCTTCAGGATATAAAAAAGCCTTCACGGGGATTTCCCGTAAAGGCTGCTGTTTCGGAAATGGTCGGAGCGGCGGGATTCGAACCCACGACCTCTTCCACCCCAAGGAAGCGCTCTACCAAGCTGAGCCACGCCCCGAAACACAAGTAATATTATAAACAACTAACACGCAAATGTCAAGTACTAATTATCAACAACACGCGCGCCTTCGGTATCAAGTTTTAACACATGGTACAC
>CASEGD010000114.1 GCA_949287345.1 uncultured Phascolarctobacterium sp.
AAGGTTTTATTATTCTTCCGGCTCAGCAATTTCAGCTTCACCTTCCGGCGCAGTCTGTTTCGTAATCGTCATGGCGCGGATTCTGTTTTCAATCTCCTGCAAAAGTTCAGGATTATCCTTCAGATATTCCTTGGCTTTTTCCTTGCCCTGTCCCAAACGTACATCGCCGTAGGAATACCATGCGCCGCTCTTGGTGATGAGGTCCATCTCGGTACCGAGGTCAACAATGCAGCCCTCGTGAGAGATGCCTTCGCCGTACATGATATCAAATTCCGCCTGTTTGAACGGAGGTGCAACTTTATTTTTAACGATTTTAACGCGGGTGCGGCTGCCAATCATATCGTTGCCGTTTTTCAGCGTTTCCACGCGGCGCACGTCCATGCGTACGGTAGCGTAGAATTTCAGCGCACGGCCGCCGGTAGTGGTTTCCGGATTGCCGAACATAACGCCGACTTTTTCACGGATCTGGTTGATGAACACGGTTGCGCATTTGGATTTGGCAATCAAACCGGTCAGTTTACGCAGCGCCTGGCTCATCAAACGTGCCTGCAAACCAACATGGCTGTCGCCCATTTCGCCTTCAATTTCTGCACGCGGTACCAGTGCTGCAACGGAGTCGATAACGATAATATCAATCGCGCCGCTGCGTACCAGTGCGTCGGCAATTTCCAGCGCCTGTTCGCCGTTATCCGGCTGGGAAATCAAAAGGTTGTCAACATCAACGCCCAAACGGCGTGCATATTCAGGGTCAAGCGCATGTTCAGCGTCGATAAATGCAGCATAGCCGCCCAGTTTCTGTGCTTCTGCAATCATGTGCAGGGCAACGGTGGTTTTACCGGAGGATTCAGGGCCGTAAATTTCAACAACCCTGCCGCGCGGAATACCGCCGACGCCAAGCGCAATATCCAGCGACAAAGCGCCAGTCGGGATTACTTCAATGTTCATTTTGGTGCTGGCTTCGCCAAGCTTCATAATCGAACCTTTGCCGAAGTCCTTTTCAATCTGGCGCATGGCAAGGTCGAGGGCTCTCATTTTATCTATGTTTTCAGATGCCATATACAATACCTCCACAGTTGTTTCGCTCTTTCTAAAGATATTATACAAACAGTTGTTTGCTTTGTCAAGCAAATTTATTTGACGTTCAACTGTTTCAGTTCGTCGCTGCTGATACGGTAAATCTTGTTGCAGTACTGGCAGTGTACTTCCGCATCCGGCTGTTCGGTCAGGTAATCAATGTCGCTCTGTTTTAAAGTTGCCAGCATGTTCAGGATTTTTTCGCGCGAGCAGCTGCATTCAAATTTTACCGGCAGGCTTTCCTTAATGTCGTATTCCAAACCGCGCGCCAGCGTTTCAATAATTTTTTCCGGCGTATAGCCAAGCTCCAGCAGCTGGGTTACATACGGCGTTTTACTTACATTATCGCCCAGTTTTTCCAACACGGCTTCATCACAATCAGGCATGGCCTGAATAAAATAACCGCCCGCAGCCAGCACCTTGCCGTCCTTATCAACCAGCACGCCCAGCGCGACGGAGGACGGAGTCTGTTCGGACATATAAAGGTAGTTGGTAATGTCGGTGGCAATTTCGCCGTTGGCAAGTTCCGCATGGCCGGTAAACGATTCGCCGTTCTGCAAATAACGCGTCAACGTAATTGTACCCTGCCCCAACGCGCCGCCGATGTCCAGCTTGCCGTCCTTCAGCGGCATAAACACATCAGGGTTGCCGACATAGCCGCGCACGGAAGTCCCCTGCGCTTCGGCAACAACTTCGCCCATCGGGCCGTCGCCCTTAAATTTTAAGGAAATACGCTCGCCGTCCTTCATTGTGGCGGCCAGCATTAAAGCGCCGCTCATAGCCCTGCCCAGTGCCGCCGTTGCCAGATGGCTGGTGTGATGGCGGTCAGCGGCATCCTGCACTAAATTTTTGGTGGTGATGGCGTAAATGCGCACGCCTTCAACCGTTGCAATTGTTAAAATATCTTCCATACAAATTCCTTCTTACATTTCACGCATCAGGTTAACCATTTCAATAGCGCACATAGCGGCGTCGGCGCCTTTGTTGCCGGCTTTGGTGCCTGCACGTTCAACAGCCTGTTCAATGTTATCGGTGGTCAAAACGCCAAACGCAACCGGAACGCCGGTTTCAAGGCTTACATGTGCAATGCCTTTGCTTGCTTCGGCGCAGACATAATCAAAATGCGGGGTCGCGCCGCGGATTACCGCACCAACGCACACAACAGCGTCGTATTTGCCGCTTTTTGCAAGTTTCTGTGCCGCCAGCGGGATTTCAAACGCACCCGGCACCCATGCCAGAGTAAGGTCGTCACTGTCAGCGCCGTGGCGCAGCAGGCAATCTTCCGCGCCGCCGATAAGTTTGCTGGTGATAAATTCGTTAAAACGGGAAGCTACGATAGCCACCTTCATGCCTTTTGCAGATAATTTTCCTTCTAAAACTTTCATGTTCATTCCTCCAATTTATTTATCGTGTAATTTATGGCCCATTTTTTCTTCTTTAACGTCAAGGTAATGCTCGTTGTAGCAGTTGGCTTCCATTACAATCGGCACCCTACCCGTTACGGTAATGCCGTAGCCGGTAAGCCCCGCGCGTTTGGCGGGATTATTGGTAATCAGCCTGATGCTGGTCAGCCCAAGGTCTGCCAGAATCTGCGCACCGATGCCGTAATCGCGTAAATCCGGCGCAAAGCCGAGTTTGATATTGGCTTCAACGGTATCAAGCCCCTGGTCCTGCAATGCGTAAGCGCGGATTTTGTTGGCAAGGCCGATGCCGCGCCCTTCCTGACGCATGTAAACAACAACGCCGCAGCCTTCTTTTTCAATCATACGCAGCGCGGTTGCCAGCTGGTCGCCGCAATCGCAGCGCAGCGAACCGAGCGCGTCGCCCGTAAGGCATTCGCTGTGAACGCGCACCATAACGTCTTTCTTACCTGCGATATCGCCTTTCACAATTGCCACATGGCACTGGTTATCCAAATCATTTTCGTAAGCGATAATGCGGAAAGTGCCGTATTTGCTCGGCAAATCCGCTTCGGCAACGCGGTGCACCATTTTTTCGTGCTTTTTGCGGTAAGCAACCAGCGCAGCCACGGTGATGAACACCAGATTATGCTCTTTGGCAAACTTAATCAGCTCCGGCGTGCGCGCCATATTGCCGTCGTCGCTCATAATCTCGCAGCAAATGCCAACCGGCGTTAAACCGGCAAGGCGGCACAAATCGGTAGTTGCTTCCGTATGGCCGGTACGCCTTAAAACGCCGCCCACCCTGCTGCGCAGCGGGAACACATGCCCAGGACGGCGGAAGTCTTTCGGCTGAGCGGCGGGGTCTGCGCATTTACGCATGGTCAGCGCGCGTTCGTAAGCCGAAATACCGGTCGTGGTTTCCACATGGTCGATAGAAACGGAAAACGCCGTTTCGTGGTTATCGGTGTTGTTGGCAACCATCGCGCCGAATTGCAGCTTGTCCATAATCTGCGGGTCTGCCGGCATGCAAATCAACCCGCGGGCGTATTTTGCCATAAAGTTAACATCATCGCCGGTGCAGAACTGCGCCGCCATAATCAGGTCGCCCTCGTTCTCGCGGTCCTCATCGTCCGTTACCAGAACCATTTTGCCGTTTTTAATCGCTTCAATGGCTTCTTCAACGGTGTTGAATTTAAAATCGTCCATTTTTACCTCCTAAATAAATCCGTTTTCAAAAAGTTTGGCTTTGCTCAAGCCCTGTTTATTGTCAGTAGCTTTAAAATTCAGTAAATGCTCCACATATTTGCCAATAATGTCGGTTTCAAGGTTTACCTCGTCGCCCGGCTTTTTAAAGCCCAGCGTGGTTTCTGCCGCCGTATGCGGGATAAGCGAAACGCTGAAGCCCGTCGCCGTTACTTCCGTCACCGTCAGGCTGATGCCGTCAATGGCGATGCTGCCTTTTTTGATGATGTATTTTAACAGCTCCGGCGGCGTTTTTATGGTAACAACTTCGGCAATGCCTTCTGCTTTTTTGGAAGCGATAACACCAACGCCTTCCACATGCCCGCTGACTATGTGCCCGTCCAGACCGTCACACAGGCGCAGGGTGCGTTCCAGATTAACCTTATCGCCGCTTTTTAAATGGCGCAGGTTCGTCAGCTTAACGGTTTCCGGCATTACGTCCGCGGTAAAATCGCTGCCGCTGATTTTTACCACCGTCAGGCACACGCCGTTAACGGCAACGCTGTCGCCGATTTTTAAATTGTTCAGCACTTTATTGGCTTTAACGGTAATGTTATAGCTCTGGTTCAGCGGTTTTAAGGCAACAACCGTGCCCAGTTCCGCCACAAGCCCTGTAAACATATCAGTCACGCTCCGTTCTGCCGGTAAT
>CASEGD010000115.1 GCA_949287345.1 uncultured Phascolarctobacterium sp.
AAGGCTTCAATGCCCCCGTAGGATACGACAAGATTTTCTACTTTAAGCATCTTCATCCACCCCCAGGTAAGCGTCGATAACCCTCTGGTTATTCTGAATTTCGTCCGGCGTGCCTTCGGCAATGGTCATGCCGAATTCCAGAACGTAAATGCGGTCGCTGATTTCCATAACCAAATCCATGTGATGTTCAATCATAAATATGGTTAAGTTATATTCCCTGTGAATCTGACGGATAAATTCCGTCAGTTCTTCAGTTTCTTTCGGGTTCATGCCGGCTGCCGGTTCGTCCAGCAGCAAAAGGCGCGGTTTGGTTGCCAGTGCGCGCACAATTTCAAGGCGGCGCTGCTGACCGTAAGGCAGGCTGCTGGCCTTTTCGTTGCGCACATCCCACAAACCTACTTCCTGCAAAAGCTTTTCTGTGTTGCGGTGCATTTGTTTGGCTTCGTTCATGTACCAGGGCAAATGCAGCGTTGCCGACAAAAAGTCGGATTTTAAATGCAAATGGTTGGCAATCAAAACATTTTCATAAACAGTCAAATCCTTAAACAGCCTGATATTCTGGAAAGTACGGGCAATGCCAAGCTTGGCGATATCACTTGGCAGCTTGCCGGTAATATCAATTTGCTCGCCTTTGGCGTCGGTGTAAAACACCTTGCCTTCCGTCGGCGTATAAACGCCCGTAACCATGTTGAACGCCGTGGTTTTGCCCGCGCCGTTAGGGCCGATAAGGGCGACAATTTCGCCGTCGTTAATATCAATATTCAGTTTAAACACGGCCGTTACGCCGCCAAACTGCATGGTAATGTCTTTGGTCTTTAAAATCATTGCGCTGCCCCCTTCCGCTTAATAAAGCCAAGAGGATTTTTCACAAAATCAATGGCCTTCTGCCAGGTAAACTCGCGCGTGCCCATAATACCGTGGCGCCAGAACAGTACGCACACCATCAAAAGCACGGAGAAGATAACCATACGGAAGCCCGGGCGGAACAGCGGGATATCCATGCCGAACATCATCAGCGGTTCGTCGAAGAAACGCAGGTATTCCAGTCCTGCCGTTACGATTACCGCGCCCAGCATGCTGCCGGTGATGCTACCCATGCCGCCCAGCACGATGATTAAAAGGAAGTTGTAAGTCAGCGTGAACAAAAAGTTTTTCGGGTCAACCGTGCCCAGCAATGCGCCGTACAGGCCGCCGCCGATGCCGGCAAAAAACGCGCTGACCATGAAGGCCAGGTTTTTGTGCCAGAACAGGTTAATGCCCATCGCTTCGGCTGCAATTTCGTCCTCGCGGATGGCTTTAAACGCGCGCCCGTAAGAAGAATTTACAAGCAGCGTAATAAACACAAAGCAGATTACCGTAACCAGAAAGATATAGCGCACGTCGTTCAGCGGCGGGATATCCTTAATGCCCAAAGCACCGTTGGTAATGCTCTGCGCGTTGGTAATCCAGATACGGATAATTTCGGAAAAGCCCAGCGTCGTTACGGCAAGGTAGTCGCCACGCAGGCGCAGCACCGGCGTGCCAATGGCAAACGCAAACAGCGCCGCCAAAGCGCCGCCCAAAATAAGCGCCGCCCAAAGCGGAAGCTCAATATCGGCAATAGCCGGATTCATCGGCATGGCATAGAAAACATTTTCGCGGTATTCCACCGGCACGGTAAAAATGCCGACGGTATAAGCGCCGATAGCCATAAAGCCTGCCTGCCCCAGAGAAAACTGCCCGACGAAGCCGTTGGTAAGGTTCATCGAAAGGCCGATAATAGCGTAAACGAGGCACAGGTTAACGATACGGCGGATGTAAGAGTCCATTTCCTCCTGCACGAAAAAAGCAAGGCCGAAAAGGGCAATTATGCCGATGATAGTTAAAAGCATATCTCTTTTCTTCATAATTACACCTTCTCCGTCGTTTTTTCGCCCAAAAGGCCAGTAGGTTTATAGAACAGGATAACAATCAGAACGATGAACGCAAAGGCATCGCGGTAACCGCTTAAATCCGGGAAGAAAGCGACGATTAAAATTTCGCCGAGGCCCAGGATAAAGCCGCCGAGCACTGCGCCCTTGATGTTGCCGATACCGCCGATAACCGCGGCGATAAAGCATTTCAAACCGGGCATAACACCCATCATCGGCGTAATGCCGGGGTAGCGGATGCCGTACATGATAGCGCCGATTGCGGCCAGCGCCGAGCCTATAATAAAGGTAATGGAAATAATGTTATCAATGTTAATGCCCATTACCCTTGCAATTTCGTAATCCTTGGAAACGGCACGCATGGCCATGCCGGTTTTGGTGTGGTTAACAATGTGCAGCAGCACAACAAGGCTTAAAATTGTTACCACCGGGATAACAAGGCAGATTGCCTGAATTTCAATGCCGCCGATGCTGATGTTCTGCGAAAGCAGCGGCACATCCGGGAAACGCATCGGGCGTCCGCTGAACAAGTAGTTAGCTAAGTTTTCCAGCAAAAACGATGCGCCGATTGCGGAAATCAAAATGGAATTTTTCGGGGCTTCGCGGAGCGGGCGGTAAGCACTGCGCTCTATCAGTACGCCCAGTATCGCTGTCAGTATAATCGTTATAATAAAGGTAAAATACCACGGGATATGGAACGCGGTAATACCGAAAAATGCAAAGTAACATGCCATCATTACAATGTCGCCATGGGCAAAGTTAATCATCAGCAAAATGCCGTATACCATGGTGTAGCCAATGGCTATCAGCGCATACAGGCTGCCGAGCGATATACCGTTGACCATGTGCTGCGCAAAGCTCAGCGCCGACATGTTGGCAATAGCGTCAAAATACTCCATAAGGGCACCTCATAACCAAAAAACTGCTCCCTTCCCTGAAAAGGAAGGGAGCACCTTTTACAAAATTTCAAATCATTTAGCCTGAGCTTTTACATAATCTTTAAAGGTAAATTTGCCGTCTTTAACGGTTTTAATAACAACGTCTTTAATCGGGTCGCCGTTTTCATCAAGCGTGGTCATGCCGGTTACGCATTCAAGGTCTTTGGTTGCGGCAATCGCGTCGCGGATTTTAACGGTATCGGTAGCGGTACCTGCTTTTTCAATGCCGTTAACGGCGATGAGGTAAGCATCGTATGCCATAGCGGTTAAAGCGGAAGGTTCGCCGTTATATTCTTTGGTGTAAGCGTCGAGGAATTTTTTAGCTTCTTCGGTGCTTGCTTTTTCACGGTCAAACGCGGTGGAAAGTGCAACGCCTTCAACGTCCTTGCCGCCTACGTCAATGAATTCCTGAGTTTCCCAGGTGTCGCCGCCCATGAACTGAGCGTCGATGCCAAGCTGGCGAGCCTGTTTAACTAAAAGTGCGGATTCGGTGAAGTTGCCCGGTGCAAATACAGCGTCCGGATCCTGTGCTTTAATGTTGGTCAGGATAGCGGTAAAGTCTTTATCGCCGGTCTGATAGTTGGCAATGTCAACAATGCTGTTTTCGTCGCCGGTCAGTTTAACAAACTCTTCGCGGAAGAATTTTGCCAGGCCAACGGAATAGTCGTTGGAAACTTCCTGAACGATGGCTACTTTTTTGAAGCCGTTCTGGTGTGCATATTCTGCCATTACTTTGCCCTGGAACGGGTCGATGAAGCATGCACGGAAGTAATAATCGTTGTTGGCCGTTACCTGCGGGTTGGTGCAGCTGGTGCCAACGGCCGGAACTTTATTTTCTTTAACAATATTGCCAGCAGCCATAGAAAGGGAAGAACCATAAGAACCGACGATTGCGCTTACTTTATCCTTTTCAATCAAGCGTGCCGCAACGGAAGCAGCTTCTGCCTTGTCGGATTTGTTATCGGCAACTACCAGTTCAACTTTTTTGCCCAAAACTTCAGGATGCAGCTGGTTGGCAAGTTTAATGCCGCGCAGTTCCAGTTCACCGCCTGCGGCGTTATCGCCGGTAAGCGGCAGGAACACGCCTACCTTAATTACGTTGGAATCGGCAGCTTTTTCTTCGCCGCCGCAGCCTGCCAGTAAACCTGTGGCTAAAGCCGATACTGCAAGTAATGATAATAATTTTTTAAATTTCACTTTGCATCTACCCCTTCTTTACTGTTGTGTACAGTTTAATAATAATCTTGTGTAAAATTATAACATCAAAGTACACATGTGACAAGATTGTAAAACAAGCGTAAATTTTACAGTATATTGGTTTTAAAACTTTAATTTTTGTAAATTTGTCGCTTTAAACAAATGTACATTTTCTGTTTTATTTTATTTTTGTTTTTACATAACGGACTTTACTTAAAACACTCTTTGGACATGTCCGCTGTAAAAAGACAGTAAAAAGTTTAATTTTTCAAAAAATTTTTATGTATACACGGATACATTAACAATTTTTGCGTTTTT
>CASEGD010000116.1 GCA_949287345.1 uncultured Phascolarctobacterium sp.
TATCTCAGCACGCTGCCGCGCTTTAACGACGCTAAAAAAGCGGAAGTTGCCGACCGCGTATGCCATTTGCACTGATATAAACAAACTGCCTTCCGGTTTGCGCCGGGAGGCTTTTTTATTTTGCCGCGGTATTGTATAATATTTTTAAAAACATAAAGGAGCAGCTTATGCGCGAATACACAAAAATATACATTACGCCCAAGGGCGAGCGTGCTGCAAGGGGCGGGCACCCGTGGGTTTATGCCGATGAAATTACCAACATTGAAGGCCGTTACGCCAACGGCGATTTGGTGGACGTTGTAACAAACAAGGGCAAATACCTTGGCACCGGTTTTATTAACGACAACAGCAAAATTAAGGTAAGGATAATATCTACCAACACCAATGATAAGTTTGACGCTGCTTTCTGGCAGCGCCGTTTGCAGTACGCCGTTGATTACCGCCGCACCGTTATGCCGGGCGACGATTTTAAATGTTGCCGCCTGATTTTCGGTGAGGCTGATATGTTCCCGGGCCTTACGGTGGACCGCTTTAACGATATTTTAGTAACGCAGACTTTATCGCTGGGGATTGAACTGCGCAAGGAAATGATTTTTATGCAGCTGCTGGAGCTTCTGCGTAAGCAGGGCGAAAATATCCGCGGCATTTACGAGCGCAACGATGTAAAAATCCGCGAATTAGAAGGCTTAACGGAAAACAAGGGCTGGTTCAAGCCTGAAACCGTTGCCGATAAAAGCCCGCTGACGGAGATTGTGGAAAACGGCATCCGCTATGAGGTGGACGTGGAAAACGGGCAGAAAACCGGTTTCTTCCTCGACCAGAAGTATAACCGTCAGGCGGTGGCGCGCATTGCCAAAGGCAAGCATGTGTTGGACTGCTTTACCCATACCGGTGCGTTTGCGCTGAATGCGGCGGCGGGCGGTGCAGCTTCCGTAACGGCGGTGGATGTATCGGCCGAGGCGGTGCGCATGACCGGCATTAACGCCGAAAAAAACGTCTTTAAAGATGTTGTTACGCCTTTGGAGGCCAATGTGTTTGACCTGCTGACGAAGCTGGCGGAAGAAAAATCGCACGCTTACGATTTTATCATCCTTGACCCGCCGGCGTTTACCAAATCGGGCAGCACGGTTAAAAACGCTATCCGCGGATATAAGGAAATTAACCTTAAAGCGATGAAGCTTTTGCCGCGCGGCGGATATCTGGCAACCTGTTCCTGCTCGCACTTTATGAAGGAGGAATATTTTGTGCAGATGCTGAAGGACGCGGCGCGCGACGCCAGCGTAAGCCTGCGCCAGATTGAAGCGCGTCAGCAGTCGCCGGACCATCCGGTTTTATGGAACGTGCCGGAAACATATTATTTGAAGTTTTATATTTTTCAGGTTGTGTAAGAGGGGATTTTTATGGACGCGAAACTGCGTAAATTAATGTTGGCGATGATTGAGTACAACGGCGGCGATGCCAGACGCATCCAGCATTTGCTGAAAGTACATACGCTGGCAAAACTTATCGGCGAAGAAGAAAAACTGGATGACAAAACGCTGTATATTTTAGAGGCAGCGGCACTGACGCATGATATCGGCATCCGCAACAGCGAAAAGAAATACGGAAGCTGCAACGGCAAACAGCAGGAGATGGAAGGACCGCCGGAAGCGGAAAAACTGCTGCACAGCCTTAATTTTGACGCTGAGATTATTGAGCGCGTATGCTGGCTGATTGCGCACCACCACACCTATAACAATATTGAAGGCGCAGATTATCAGATTTTGGTGGAAGCGGACTTTCTGGTAAACTTGTATGAGGACGGCGTAAGCAGGGAAGCCGTGCAGACAGCTTATGAGCGTATTTTTAAAACGGAAAGCGGCAGGGCAATTTACCGCAATATGTACGCGCTGTAAGTTAAAAAACACAGAGTGTTAAAATATTTACAAATTGTACAGGCGTGAGGTTGTTATTCACGTTAAATTTATTTAAAATCTGTACAAATTTAGCTGTATAGTGTATCATAGTAATAACCATTATTTTAGGGAGGCTTAATCCAATGAGCAAAGCTGAGCAATTTGACAAATTTTTAGCAGACAATAAAATTACCTGCTTCAGCAAAGAAGAAGTAAAAAATGACCTGCATACCGTTGTATACCGCGCGCATATGGAAGTTAGCGGGCAGATGCTGCCGACGATGGTTGTAACCGACGACAGCATTTACACCATGATTCAGGTGCGCGTTGCCGCAGCCGTTGTCAACGGCGAGAACAAACAGGCTGTGCTGGCACACATCAACGCCATGAACGGCAAATACAAGGTATTTAAATATTATATTACCGATAACGGCGATATCTGCCTGGACAGCTGCCTGACCGATACCGAAGAAAGCTTCGACCCGAGGCTGGTACATACCGTTATCGATGTAATTTTAAGGCATTTAACAGAAGAATACCCCAATTTGATGAGCCTTGTCTGGGCAAAATAAGGGGATAAATAGGAGTTGGTTATATGGATCCTCTTGGGTCTGTGCTTGAGTGTATTATTGTTTTAGTCCTTATTTTATTGAACGGTTTACTGTCGATGCTGGAAATGGCGGTGGTGTCATCGCGCAAAAGCCGCCTGGAACAGCTGGCAGAAGAAGGCAGCAAAAGTGCTGCATATATTGCCAAGCTTGCCGATGAACCTACGGTGTTTTTATCAACCGTGCAGATAGGCATTACGCTTGTCGGCATCGGCACGGGCGTATACAGCGGCGCAATGCTGGCCGCACCGCTTGAGGTGCTGCTGCGCAAAATACCGTTTATGGTGCCTTACGCAGCGTTTGTTTCGTACGCCACAGTAGTTGTACTTGTAACTTATTTAAGCCTTATCCTGGGCGAACTGCTTCCCAAAAAGCTGGCGCTGAACAACCCCGAAAAGGTTTCCATGTTCTTCGCCCGCTTTATCAAAACCTTAATCACCGTTTTCCGCCCGCTCACCATCTTTTTAAGCGTATCCACCACGGTGCTGCTGCGTGTTATCGGCGTTAAGCCGAACGAGGAGCCGCCCGTAACGGAAGAAGAAGTACGCGTTTTGATTGAGCAGGGACGCGAGCACGGCGTGTTTGACGACCGTGAGCAGATGATGATTGAGAACGTGTTTGCGCTTGATGATTTGCGCGTAAGCGAGATTATGACGCCGCGTACCAAAATCGAGTGGCTGGATTTGAACGACCCCGCAGATGTACAATTTTCAGAAATGTCAGAAAAGATGTATTCCTGCTTTGTCGTTGCAGACGGCGACCTTGAACATGTAGCCGGTGTTGTGTACACCAAAAAGGTGTTTGCTTCGTGGCTGCACGGCGGCGAACGCGACCTGCGCAAATTCATCCAGCAGCCGCTGTTTGTGCCGGAGGCCATGCACACCCAAAGCCTGCTTGACATGTTTAAGGTTAAGCGCATTAAGGTGGCGCTGGTTATGGACGAATTCGGCGGGCTGGCAGGCATGGTAACGCTTAGGGACGTTATCGAACACCTTGTCGGCGATTTGCCTTCGTATGACGAGGACGTTAAGCAGGAAGTAGTTAAGCGGGGAGATGGCAGCTGGCTGGTTGACGGCATGCTGCCCATCAGCGAATTTAAGGATTATTTTGAGTTTGAGGAGCTGCCGCTGGAAGAAAAGAACGGTTACAACACCGTCGCCGGTTTTGTGGTAACAAATATCGGGCATATTCCGGAAGCGGGCAACTACTTTGAGTGGGAAGGCTATCGTTTTGAGGTTGTAGATATGGACGGCACGCGCGTGGACAAGGTTTTGGTTACGCAGCTGCCGCAGCCCGAAGCGGAAGCAGATGATGATTTATAAAATGGCAACAACGCCATGATGATGGGAGGAATCGCAATTGGTACTGTTTATTGTAGTGGCAAGCGCGCTGATTTTATTAGCCGCGTATTTTACCTACGGCAAGTTTCTTGCCAACACTGTTTTTAAGCTTGATGACAAAAATCCCGTGCCTTCTGTTGAAATGGAAGACGGCGTAGACTATGTGCCTGCCAAAAAGGGCATGCTGCTTGGCCAGCATTTTTCCGCCATTGCGGCTGCGGGCCCTATTAACGGGCCTATCCTGGCAGCGGTAATTTATGGCTGGGCGCCGGCGCTGTTGTGGGTAATCCTTGGCTGTATTTTTATCGGCGGCATTCATGATATGGGCAGTTTGGTTGCTTCCGTGCGCCATAAAGCCAAATCCATTACCGAAGTTGTGCGCCTTAACGTATCGCAGCGCGCGTGGATTTTGTTTATGATATTTGTATGGATTACGCTGGTTTACGTTATTGTAGCGTTTACCGATATTACCGCGTCG
>CASEGD010000117.1 GCA_949287345.1 uncultured Phascolarctobacterium sp.
GGATAGATAGCTGCCGGTTAAAAATAAAACAGATACCTAACGGTATCTGTTTTATTTTTATTTCCTATGTTATAATTTTATTATCATTTATTTCAGGAGTAGTTTATGATTAAAATTCTTTTTATCTGCCTTGGCAATATTTGCAGGTCGCCTATGGCGGAGTTTTTATTAAAAGATATGGTTAAAAAGCGCGGTATTGCCGGTGACTTTTATATTGCTTCGGCAGCGACGAGCACTTATGAAATTGGCAATCCTGTACACCGTGGAACGCGAGCCAAGCTGGCGCAGTATGGTATCAGCGTCGCGGGCAAAACAGCGGTGCAGCTTACCAAAGAAGATTATGCAAAATACGATTACCTGATTGCCATGGATACGGTAAATATCCGTGATATTATGCGCATTATCGGCAGTGACCCGCAGTACAAGGTATACAAGCTTTTGCAGTTTGCAGGCAGTGAGCGCAATATTGCTGACCCGTGGTATACCGGCAATTTTGATGTTACCTATGACGATATTTACGAAGGCTGCACAGCTTTATTGGATTATCTGCAAAATAAAACTATTGTTTAAGCGCAATCTTATGGGCTCCGACGTGAGCCAAAGAGGATAGTTCTTACGATGATTATCTAAGCATTAATATTTAATTTTTTTTCAAAGCCTTGCGTATGCAGGGCTTTTTTATTTGTGCAATTGCCTTAAAATGTTATAATAATGATATTGAATATCGCAAAATTGACTGATTAGGATTTTATTTGATTTGCTTACAAGAAGGTGCAGTAATGAAAATTATCGATGCGCACATGCATTATTTTAATGTTGACGGTTTTAAAGAAGTCGCCGCTAATGCGGGTTACGAAAACACTGCCGCCTGCTGGCAGCAGATTTGCGAAGAAAACAACATTGTTTTCAGCGTCGCTATGGGCTTTAAACGCGCCGTTTGATGACGATGTTTACAGCCAGCCGCACAACATTGGCTACTGCCTTGGCGTTAAAAGCGAGCTGATTACGCCGGAGAATGCCGAAAAGACTGCGCTGGAATTTGAATATTACGCTAAAAAGCCGCAGTGCCTCGGCATAAAAATTTACCCCGGCTACCGCCCTGTTTACGTTTACGATAAACGCCACTGGCCGCTGTTTGAACTGGCGCGTGCTTATGATTTGCCGGTTGCGGTGCATACGGGCGATACTGCTATGGCCGAAGCGCGCCTGCGTTACGCGCATCCGCTGACGGTTGACGAAGCCGCTGTCGATTTCCCAGACGTGAAGTTTGTTATCTGCCATTGCGGCAATCCCTGGTTTGCCGATGCTACCGAAGTCGCCGCCAAGAACCCTAATGTGTATATTGATTTATCAGGCTTACTGGAGGGCATACCGGGAGCCGGTTTTTACGATAAGCAAAAGGCGTATTTTGATTACCTCGCCCTGTGGCTGAATTATATGGGGCGTTGGGATAAGCTGATGTACGGCAGCGACTGGCCGTTGGTTAACATCAGCGATTACATTGCAATTTTAAGCTGCGTTGTGCCGCAGGAGCACCATGAGGAGTTTTTCTATGCCAACGCGCTGAACGTGTACAGCCGCATTAAAAATTTGCTGCGGTAAGTTAACTTATTTTGCATAAAAGGTTGACGTAAAACGCCGCCGATAATATAATAGTTAAGTAAATATATTTTGTTTGAGGTTGTTATGCAGAATTTAATTGAAATAAAAAATCTGGAGCATGTCTATACCGATACGGACGGTAACGAAGTCAAAGCGCTGGATGGCGTAAGCCTTAACATCGCGCGCGGCGAGTTTGTGGCAGTAATCGGCGCGAACGGCAGCGGCAAATCCACGTTGGCGCGCCACTTAAACGCCCTGCTTTTGCCGACTGCGGGCAAGTGCATTGTTGCCGGTATGGATACGGCTGACGACGATAATTTGTGGAACATCCGCCAGCACGTTGGTATGGTGTTCCAGAACCCGGATAACCAGATTGTGGCAGCGGTGGTGGAAGAAGACGTTGCCTTCGGGCCGGAAAACATCGGCGTGCCGCCGCAGGAAATACGCACCCGTGTGGATAACGCGCTGGCCGCCGTGGGCATGACGGATTACGCCAAACACGCGCCGCATTTATTAAGCGGCGGGCAAAAACAGCGCGTGGCCATTGCCGGTGTACTTGCGCTTGAGCCGGACTGCATTGTGCTGGACGAGCCGACCGCGATGCTGGACCCGCGCGGCCGCAGCGAAATAGTCGGCACCGTTAAAAAGCTGAACCGCGAAAAGAAAATTACCGTTGTGTACATAACGCATTATATGGAAGAAGCCATGCAGGCCGACCGCATCATCGCCATGGATGGCGGCAGAATTAAAATGCAGGGCACGCCTAAAGAAATTTTTGCCCGTGCAGAGGAACTGCACGCTATGGGGCTGGAAACACCGCTGGCAGCACAGGCAGCTTACGACCTGCGCCAAAAGGGCGTAAAACTGCCGCAGGGCATTATCAGCGACGAGGAGCTGACGGAGGAATTATGCCGTTAAATTTGCAAAACGTAACATTTACATATATGAAAGGCACGCCTTTTGAAAAAACGGCGCTGCACGACGTCAGCCTGCAAATAGAAAAAGGCGAATTTGTCGCCGTTATCGGGCATACCGGCAGCGGCAAATCCACGCTGGTGCAGCATTTAAGCGGGCTTTTGCACCCCGATAAGGGCAGCGTAACCGTGGACGGCGTAAACTTAAACGCTAAAAACGCTGCCGCCAAAAAAGCGCGCAACTCCGTCGGTATGGTTTTTCAATACCCGGAACACCAGATTTTTGCCGAAACCGTTTACGAAGATATCGCCTTTGGACCGCGCAATAAAGGCCTTGGGCCTGATGAAACTGACCGCGCCGTGCGTGACGCTATGGCTTTTGTCGGGCTTGATTTTGACAGCTTTGCCAAACGTTCCCCGTTCCGCTTAAGCGGAGGTCAGATGCGCCGTGTGGCTATTGCCGGTGTTATTGCCATGGAGCCGGACTATCTGATTCTGGACGAACCTTCGGCCGGGCTTGACCCGCGCTCGCGCGACGCCGTGTTTAAAGAGGTAATGGCGCTGTACAAAAAACGCGGCATTGCCGTTATTTTGGTAACGCATAATATGGAAGAAGCCGCGTGCTACGCCTCGCGCCTGCTGGTAATTTCCGGCGGGCAGGTTATTCTGGACGGCGTGCCGCACGATATTTTTACCAACCATAAAGATGAACTGCTGGCAGCTTCCATGGACGTGCCGCCGGTGTACAAGCTGGCAGACTGCCTTAACGCGCACGGCCTTGCGGTAGAGCGCACGCCGGAACTGGCAGCTTTGGAAAAACAGATACTGGAATTGAGGAGGGCAAAACATGCTGACTGACATCACCTTAGGGCAGTATTACCCCGGCAATTCCGTCATCCACAAGCTGGACCCGCGCGCCAAAATTATTGCGACACTGCTGTTCATTGCCGCTATCTTTTTTGCCGACAGCCTGCTTTCCTACGGCGTTCTGGCGCTGTTTGTGGCAGTTGTTATCGGCCTTTCGCGCCTGCCGGTGCTGATGGTGCTGCGCAGCGTCAAGCCGCTGTGGATTATCATTGTGCTTACGCTGTTCATCCACGCCTTTACCGGCGAAGGCAAGGACGTTTTATACCAGTACAGCTTTTTGCGCCTGACAACCGAAGGCATTATTATGGGCGTAAAAATGTCGCTGCGGCTGGTGTTTTTGCTGCTCATCTCATCAATTTTAACCTTCACCACGTCGCCGATTGTGCTGACGGACGGCATCGAAGCGCTGCTGCGACCGTTTAAATGCATCGGCGTGCCCGCGCATGAGCTGGCAATGATGATGACGATTGCCCTGCGTTTTATACCGACTTTAATAGAAGAAACCGACCGCATTATTAAAGCGCAAACTGCGCGCGGTGCGGATTTTGACAGCGGCAGCCTTTTGCAGCGTGCCAAAAACATGCTGCCGATACTGGTGCCGCTCTTTATCAGCGCCTTCCGCCGTGCGGATGAACTGGCCATTGCCATGGAAGCACGCTGTTACCGCGGCGGCGAAGGGCGTACGCGCATGCACGAACTGGCCTATAAAGCCAAAGATTTTATTGCCCTGGCAATAATTATCATTTTAATTGCTGTGCTGGCAGTTATGCGTTGGGGGCTTGGCTTATGAGGACGTTAAAACTTACAGTTGCCTACGACGGCAGCGGTTATCACGGTTTTCAGCGCCAGCCGCGCGATTTAACAGTACAGCAGGTGCTGGAAGAAGCATTATCACGCATTACCGGCGAAGAAGTAACGGTTGCCGGCAGCGGCAGGACGGACAGCGGCGTACACGGCAAAGGGCAGGTTGTGTCGTTTACAACGGCGTGCCCGATACCGGCAGCCAATGTAAAAAAAGCCATGAACAGCATCCTGCCGCCGGATATTACGGTGCTTAAATCCAAAGAAGCCGAAGATGGCTTCCACGCCCGTTACAGCGCCAAATGGAAACGCTACTGCTACCGCATCGTGCTGAACGGTGAATATGACCCGTTTATCCGCAATTATGCGTGGCAAATGCAAAACACAAAACTAAACGTAAATTTAATGAACGAAGCGGCAGCACAGCTTTTGGGCACGCACGATTTTTCTTTTTTCCGCTCAAGCGGAAGCGTGCAGACGTCGCCCGTTAAAACAATTTATAAAGCAGCCTGGCAGGAAACCGCGCCCGGCAATTTGCTGTTTACCATTGAAGGCGACGGCTTTTTGTACCGCATGGTGCGCAACATTGTGTGGAACCTTGTTGAAGTAGGGCTTGGCAATAAAACAGTTGCGCGTTTTAAAGAAGAACTTGACGGCGCCGAGCGGCATTTTAAAATATCGCCCGCGCCGCCGCAGGGGCTTTACCTTGATTATGTAGGTTACAGCGAATATTTGCCGCAAAAAAGCGATAAATAGGCTTGACAAACGCCCAGCAGGTGTATAAAATATATATACGTGATTTTGTGACGTATCTTATTAGCCCCAAGAGAAGTTAACAAAGCACACTGAACAGGAAATAATTTAGGAGGGA
>CASEGD010000118.1 GCA_949287345.1 uncultured Phascolarctobacterium sp.
CGCCCCAGCTTAAACGCCAGCTCCGGGGTCAGCTCCACGTTAGCCACGCCGCGGACGCCGTCAGTACCAAATAAACGAGCCATTATAAAAACCTCCAGTATATGTAAAGTTTAAATCAATTTGCCGCAAGTATTATAGCAGGCTTTCGCCGATTTAGCAATATCAAAACGGCGCAAAACGCGCCATAACCGCACGCGCCACGTGATAACCGTCCAGCGCCGCGCTCATGATGCCGCCTGCGTAGCCCGCGCCTTCGCCGCAGGGGTACAGCCCCTTGTGCGATACGGACTGTTTATCGTCGCCGCGCATAATGCGCAGAGGCGCGCTGGTGCGTGTTTCAACGCCGGTTAAAAGTGCGCCGCCGTCGTCAAAACCGGTTAAACGCTGCCCAAAAGCCTGTATGCCGCCGCGCAGGGTTGATGTTATGTATTCCGGCAGCACGGCGTTTAAATCGCAGGCCTTTATGCCGGGGCGGCAGCTTGGGTTCACAAGGCTTTCCACGCTCGGCGCTGCGCCGTCCAGAAAGGTTTTAAAATTCTGCGCCGGTGCGTAATAATTACCGCCGCCCGCTTTAAACGCCAAACGCTCCCACCTGCGCTGAAACTCCACGCCGTCGAGCGCGTTATGCCCAAAATCGTCCGGCGTTACGTTAACCACCAAAGCGCTGTTGGCAATGCCGCTGTCGCGCTTGTACATGCTCATGCCGTTAACAACCACGCCGCCCGTTTCGCTGGCAGCGCCAACCACCTGCCCGCCGGGGCACATGCAAAACGAATACGCCGTACGGCTGCTGTCCGGGCGGTGCCACACAACGGCGTAATCCGCCGCGCCAAGTTTGGCATGCCCTGCAAAACTGCCGTACTGCGCACGGTCAATCAGTTCCTGCGGGTGTTCAATGCGCACGCCAATGGCAAAAGCCTTTGCCTCCACGGCAATTTTATGCTGCGCCAGCACTTCATAAGTATCGCGCGCGCTGTGCCCGCACGCCAAAATCACAGCCGGTGCGTAAATCTTTTCGCCCGTCTGCGTAATTACGCCCTTAACAGCGTTGCCTTCAACAATAAAGTCAGCGGCGCGCGTTTCAAAACGGATTTCGCCGCCCAGCTCACAAATCATTTTATTTAAACCGGCCACCATGGCACGCAGCTTGTCCGTACCGACGTGGGGCTTCTGCTCCCACAGGATTTCCTCCGGCGCGCCGGCCTGTACAAACAGTTTTAAAATATCGTTCATTACAGGGTCGTTAACACGCGTCGTCAGTTTGCCGTCGCTGAAGGTGCCTGCGCCGCCCTCGCCAAACTGCACATTGCTGTCGGGGTTAAACTCACCCTTCTGCCAAAAACGCTGCACGTCATCAACGCGTGCGGCTATTTTTTTGCCGCGTTCCAATAAAAGCGGCTTGTAGCCGTAGCGTGCCAGCTCCAAAGCGGCAACCAGCCCCGCAGGCCCCGCGCCGATAACGACCGGGCGGTCGGTAATCTTTTCCTCGCCCATTACCGGCGGCGCTGCCTTTTCTTCCTTAAAGCGCGTTACGTCCTTATCGCGCAGCAGGCGGTTTACAAGGCGTGCCGGTGCGTCCAGCTCCGCCAGCAGGTGGTAATTGATGACGATGTTGCTCTTGCGCCTGGCATCCACCGCGCGGCGCAAAACGCGCACCTTGCCCAAATCCTGCTTTTTAACGCCCAGCTTGCGGGCAGCGGCTTCTTTAAGCGTCTGCTCGCCCGTCAGGCTAATCCTTACATTGTTTATCCTTAAAACCATTTATCTCTCCGTTATTCGGTTACAAAACTTACCCTTACCCTTTTGGTGTCGCTCAATACTTTATCGGGCAAATCAAGCTCCACTTCAATCGTTCCGTCCGAGCGCATTCTGCTTAAATCCACTTCTTTGGTGTGGATGGAAACCATGCTGTGCGCTACGGAAGGCTCTGCCAGAATGCTTACCTTTTCAGGGTCGCTGACGGCTTTCACCAGTTTTCTGCCGTCGGCAAGCTCGCCCGTCATGCTTACAACCACCGGCAGCTCCGTGCTGATCATCTGGCGCACCAGGCTTGCCTTAATGCTTACGTCGCCCGGCTCAATCACCAAATCGTGCATTTCCGCGCCCGTGTCGCTCAGCGCAACCAGATGGCTCTGCATTTCAAAATCGCGCTGCTTTTCGCTTACGTCAACCGGTGCTACAACTTTAACCATGGAATCAAGCCTGTGCCCCGCGCCGCGCACCGTAACCGTTTCCGGCTCGATGGACTGCCTGCTCAGGGCATAATCGTTGGAAGGCAGGCCGATAACGACCGTTTCTACCGGCATCGTCCTTTCGCCTATTTTATCAAGGTACAGGTAAATATTGTTGGGGTTAACCTCCACAACCTGCCCTTCCGGAAACTCCGCATTAACATGCACGTTCTGCTGGCCTACTTCAAGCCCCGCGCAATCGATATAAGCCGTTACCTCTTTATCCGTAACGCCGCCGACAACGCTGCGCTGCCCGGTAACTTTAACCTTTACGTTATCCGGCGCGTTCAGCACCACCATGTCCTCCGCAACATTGCGCTGCTGTAATTTAACCACAAAATCGCGCTCAATCACGGGGTTCTGCTCGCTCATAACATAAAGCCACAATCCGCAGGCAACAAACAAGGTGACGATACGCGGAATTAAATTCTCACGCTCGAAAAACTGTTTCATTTTTTGTCACCTCTTAATTCCTCTATTTTCTCACGGATAACCTGTTTAAAATCTGCCTTGGGGCGCGTAATGGAAGCCTTTAAAAACTCCTTCACGTCGTCCGCCGTTAAATAACGCTGCAAAGTGCCGTTGCGCGCAAGCGAAATCGTACCCGTTTCCTCGCTGACAACAAGGATAACGGCGTCGGACTGCTCCGAAATGCCCAGCGCAGCACGGTGGCGCGTGCCAAGCTCCTGGCTTAAATTGCGCATCTCCGTCAGCGGCAAAAGGCAGCTTGCGGCAGCAATGCGGTTGCCACGGATTATTACCGCGCCGTCATGCAGCGGCGTGTCTTTTTCAAAAATGTTCAGCAAAAGGCTGTCGCTGATGATACCGTCAATAGCAACGCCCGTTTCGATGCGTTCCTCCAAACCGATTTCGCGCTCAATAACAATCAAGGCGCCCAGCTTGCGGCGGCCCATAACCACGGCGGCAGAAGTAATGGAGTTAACCATTTCGTCAACCTCGTACTCGTCCAGTTCGCCGTGCTTGCGGAACAAACGCCCGCGGCCAATCTGCTCCAGCGCGCGACGCAGCTCCGGCTGGAATACAATCGGCAGCGCAACTATCAGCACCGTCATGCTTTTTTCCAGCACCCAGCTGATAACATGCAAATTAAGCCAGCGGCTGATAAACATAATCGCGCCCAGCGTTAAGAGGCCTTTAACCAGCACCGCGGCCCTGGTGTTTTTCAGCATTAAGTATATTCTGAAAAGAAAATACGCCACCACCAAAATATCTATCACATCAAGGATGCCGATGGTTTTGATGAGGCTGTTAATATTCGTCAGCAAAAACATCACCCATTTCGTAAAAATACTACCATTATTATATCAAACATAACATTTATATTCCACGCCGTGGGGATATATTTTTAAAATTTTTCGCAAAGTTAAAATCTGCCAAGGCAAAAGGCGCAAAAAACTTTTTTACAAACTTGCCATTTGCGGCAAAAACCATTAAAATATTATAGGTTTAAAAAACAGAAAAGAGGTTATGTGCATGGAAAAAAGAATCATCCAAGTTGAAGAACGCCCGCCCCTTGCGCTGAACATTCCACTCAGTATCCAGCATCTGTTTGCAATGTTCGGCTCTACGGTGCTCGTTCCGTTTTTGTTTAACGTAAGCCCGACGACCTGCCTGTTTATGAACGGTATCGGCACGCTGCTGTATTTGTTTATCACCAAAGGGCGCATCCCGTCGTATCTTGGTTCCAGCTTCGCGTTCATCTCGCCGGTGCTGGCCATTATGGCAACCAGCAGCTACCACGACGCGCAGTCCGGCTTTATCGTGTTCGGCATTATCTTTATTTTGTTTTCCGCACTTATTAAAGCCACCGGTACAGGCTGGATTGACGTTATCTTCCCGCCTGCGTGCATGGGTGCCATCATCGCCGTTATCGGCCTTGAGCTTGCGCCGACCGCTGCCGGTATGGCCGGTTTGACGGGCGAAAACATCAACCCCGACCACATTATCGTTTCCATGTTTACGCTTGCCGTAGCAATTATCGGCTCGGTTGCCTTCCGCGGC
>CASEGD010000119.1 GCA_949287345.1 uncultured Phascolarctobacterium sp.
TGGGACGGCATTATGCGCACCACCAACCTTGTTGTGGCAGGCAAAACCGTTGTTGTTGCAGGCTACGGCTGGTGCGGCAAAGGCGTTGCCATGCGTGCCAAAGGTTTGGGCGCTAATGTTATCGTTACGGAAATCGACCCGATTAAGGGCATTGAAGCTGTGTTCGACGGCTTCCGCGTAATGCCGATGAAGGAAGCTGCCAAATATGGCGACTTCTTTGTAACCGTTACAGGCTGCAAGGATGTTATCACCAAAGAACACTTCCCGCTGATGAAGGACGGCGTTGTGCTGAGCAATGCAGGCCATTTTGATGTGGAAGTTAACGTAAAAGACCTTGAAGAAATGACCGTTGAAGCGCCTTACGAAGTGCGAAAAAACATTACCACCTACACCATGCCCAACGGCCACAAACTGAACCTGCTGGGTGAAGGCCGCCTTGTAAACCTTGCCTGCGGCGACGGCCATCCGGCAGAAGTAATGGACCTGTCCTTTGCCATGCAGTTCCTTGCCATGAAGTACCTGCTGGAGCACAAGGGCGAGCTGAAAAACAATCTGTACGTACTGCCGGAAGAACTGAACACCGAAGTTGCAGCACTGAAACTGGAGGCAATGGGCTACGGCATCGACACCTTAACGCCGGAGCAGTACGCTTACCTGCACGCTGAATAATATGAACAACATAGCAATTAACAAAGCGCGCGTGGAAATTATCAACGCCGTCAAAAAAATGGCAGGGCAGAACATGTTGCCCGGTTCGTGGGGCAACATCAGCGTCAGGGTTGACGAAGAAACCTTTGCTGTAACGCCTTCCGGGCACGGCTATGATAATTTAATGCCGCAGGATATAGTAATAGTGGACGCGGCAGGCAATACGCTGGATGGCACTTTAATACCAAGCAGCGAACTGCCGCTGCACCTTGCAATTTACAAAGCACAGCCGGACGCTGAAGCAATAGTACACACGCACAGCATTTACGCCAGCGCCTGTGCCGCTGCCCGCAGGGATATACCGCCTTTAATTGAAGATATGGTACAGATAATGGGCGGGCCGGTGCGCTGTGCAGAATATGCTTTACCAGGCACAGACGAGCTTGCACAGAACGTTATTAACGCCATGGGCGGCAAGCGCGCGGCGCTGATGGCAAACCACGGCGTTGCCTGCTGGGGTACAACGCTTGACGAAGCCATGATGGTGGCAGGCATTGTGGAAAAATCGGCGCAGCTTTACTGCATTACGCAGTCCATAGGCGGCGCGGTGCTGCTGCCGCAAAGCGATATCGATGCCATGCACGGCTTTTACGAAGCGCATTACCGCAAACGCCAGTTAGGAGAAGAATAATGGCAAAACTACTGATTAAAAACGCTGAAATCATTTCAGCCAAAGATACCGGTAAATATTACATCGGCATCGAAGATAATTTAATTAAAACCATCAGCAAAGAGCTGCCGCAGGGATTTGAAGGCGCGGAAGTTATCGACTCCGACGGTAAAATTGCCGTGCCCGGCATGGTAAACACCCATACGCACGCCGCTATGACGCTGCTGCGCAGCTATGCGGACGACATGGTGCTGATGGACTGGTTGCAAAACAAAATCTGGCCTGCCGAAGACGGTTTGACCGATGAAGATATTTACTGGGGCACCATGCTTTCCATTGTGGAGATGTTAAAAAGCGGCACCACCTGCTTTGCCGATATGTATTTTTCCATGGACCGTGTAGCCGACGCCGTTGCCGAAACAGGCATTCGTGCTGCTTTAAGCCGCGGTCTGACAGGTTTCAGCGATGAAAACTTTGCCAAGCTGGAAGAAAACGCAGCACTGTTCAAAGAACGCCATAACAGCTGCAACGGACGCATCCGCGTAATGCTCGGGCCTCACGCGCCTTATACCTGTTCTATGGATTACCTGAAAAAAGTTGTTGCAAAAGCGCAGGAGCTGGGCAGCGAAATACACATGCACCTTGCAGAAACCCGCGGCGAAGTTGACGACTGCTTTAAAGAACACGGCATGAGCCCGATTAAACTGATGGACAGCATCGGCATGTTTGAATGCGGCACGCTGGCAGCGCACTGCGTCCATGTCGATGAGGAAGATATGGAGCTGATGGCAGCTAAACATGTGCGCGTGGCACATAACCCGCAAAGCAACCTGAAACTTGCCAGCGGCATCGCGCCCGTGCCTGCCATGCTGGCACACGGCATAACCGTCGGCCTTGGTACGGACGGCACCAGCAGCAACAATAATCTTGATATGCTGGAAGAATGCCGCCTTGCCGCCATGCTGCACAAAAACATGACGGGCGACCCGCAAATCCTGCCTGCGGCAGAAGCGCTTGCCCTTGCAACAAGCGAAGGCGCAAAAGCGCTGGGCTTTAAAAACCTTGGCAAAATTGAAGCCGGGCAGATTGCCGACATTGTACTTTATGATATGGATAAACCTTACTGGCACCCGCGCCACGACAGAACCTCGCTGTTTGTATACGCCGCTAACGCCGGTGACGCCGATACGGTCATCATCGACGGCAAAGTGCTTTTGCAAAACGGCAAGCTGCTTAACATGGATCTGGAGAAAATCTATGCCGAAGCAGACGTACGCGCCCGCCGTTTAACCAATAAATAATTTAGGGAGGGAAACACAAGTGGCTAAAATTTTATCTAAAAGTTGTTTAGCACCTGCTGTTTACGAATTTTTAGTAGACACGCCCATGATTGCGCATAAATGCCAGCCGGGGCAGTTTGTAATGATACGCACCGAGGAAAACAGCGAGCGTATTCCGCTGACCATTGCCGATTTTGACCGCGAAAAAGGCACTATCACCTTAATCGTGCAGGCAGTGGGCAACACTACCAAACATCTTTGCGAAACCTTTGCAGAAGGTGACGATATTCTCGACGTTGTCGGCCCGCTCGGACGCCCGTCCGAAATGGGCAAGTTCGGCACCGTTGTCTGCGTAGGCGGCGGCATCGGCGTTGCGCCGGTGTACCCGATTGCCCGCGCTTACCACGAGCTTGGCAACAAGGTAATCTCCGTAATCGGCGCGCGCAACAAGGATTTAATTATCTGGCGCGACAAAATGGAAGCCATCAGCGACGAAGTAATTATTACCACTGATGACGGCAGCGAAGGGCACAAGGGCTTTGTAACCGACCCCGTGCGCGAAATGCTGGAAAAAGGCGAGCAGGTTGACCTTGTACTTGCCATCGGCCCGGTAATTATGATGAAAAACGTTGCCGCAACCACCAAACCGTTCGGCACCAAAACCACGGTAAGCCTTAACACCATCATGGTGGACGGCACCGGTATGTGCGGCGGCTGCCGCGTAACCGTCGGCGATGAAACAAAATTCGCCTGCGTGGATGGCCCGGAATTTGACGGACACAAGGTTGACTTTGCCAACTTAATGCAGCGCCAGCTGATGTACAAAGACCAGGAAAGCCTGGAATATAGCTGCGGAGGTCATTGCAAATGCGTGGAGGAATGAGAAACCCGATGCCGGAACAGCCGGCCGACGTAAGAAATAAAAACTTTAAGGAAGTAGCCCTTGGCTATGACATGAAAACCGCCGTTGACGAAGCGGAACGCTGCCTGCACTGCCCCAAACCGCTGTGCGTAACCGGCTGCCCCGTTAACGTGGAGATTCCTAACTTTATTGCCGCCGTTAAGGAAGGCAATATGGAAGAAGCCATTAAAATTTTAAAACGCAAAAACAGCCTGCCAGCCGTTTGCGGCCGTGTCTGCCCGCAGGAAAACCAGTGCGAAAGCAAATGCGTACTTGGCATTAAAGGACAAAGCGTTGCTATCGGGCGTCTGGAACGCTTTGTAGCGGATTATGCGCGCGAGCATGGCTTGGATAACGTAGATAACGAAAAAGCCGCTCCTAACGGCAAAAAAGTCGCTATCGTGGGCAGCGGCCCGTCCGGTCTTACCGCAGCAGGCGACCTTGCCAAAATGGGCTATGATGTAACGATTTTTGAAGCGCTGCACGCACCCGGCGGCGTACTGATGTACGGTATTCCGGAATTCCGCCTGCCGAAAGAAATTGTGCAGCACGAAATCGACGCGCTGAAAAAACTGGGCGTAAAAGTAATGGTGGACGCAGTTATCGGGCGCGTATTTACCATTCAGGAGCTGTTTGAAGAAGAAGGCTTCGACGCTATCTATGTCGGCACCGGCGCAGGCCTGCCGCATTTTATGAACATCGAAGGCGAAAACCTCAACGGCGTATATTC
>CASEGD010000120.1 GCA_949287345.1 uncultured Phascolarctobacterium sp.
TTATTCGTGGCGCGCCCGCTGATTATGTTTGACAAGCTGATGTACCCGGCCGTATGGTTTTTAAACCACGTTGCCAACTGGACGCTGCGCCGCATGGGCATCAACGCTGCCAGCGAAGCGGAAGAAGCGCATAACGAAGAAGAAATCCGCATTTTGATGGAAGAAAGCTACAAATACGGTTATATTGATAAAAGCGAGCTGACTTATCTTGACAACGTGTTTGATTTCTCCGACCGCAGCGCCGGTGAAATCATGGTACCGCGTACCGACATGATTTGCCTGTATCTTGAAGACAGCTTCGACGACAATATCAAAACCGCATTGAGCGAGCGCATGACGCGTTACCCCATCTGCAACGAAGATAAGGACCACATCATCGGCTTCCTGCATATCAAGGATTTGCTGCGTGCCCTTAACGACGGCAAAAAGCCGGATTTAAGCACGCTGGCGCGCGATGTGCTGGAAGTGCCTGTTTCCATGCCTATCAGCAACCTGCTGCGCTTATTGCAGAAGGAACGCAAGCAGCTGGCCATTTTGATTGACGAATACGGCGGCACCGCCGGTATGGTAACGATTGAGGACATCCTCGAAGAAATCGTCGGCGAAATTCAGGACGAATTTGACGAAGAGCGCCCCGAAGTTGAAGAAGAAACCGACAAAACCTACTCCATCGACGGCAAAATGCTGCTGGAAGACGTTAACGATTTGTTCGGGCTGGAACTGGACGACAGCCAGTGCGACACCATCGGCGGCTGGGTTTACACGCAGCTTAACACGCAGCCCCAGGTTGGGCAAAGCGTTAAACTGCCCAAGGCGGAAATTACCGTTGAAGAAGTTGAAGCCCTGCGCATTACCCGCCTGAAAATCAAAATCATCGGCACGCTCGACAGCGTTAACCAGGGCATGCTGGACGAACATTTAAATAAAGATTAACCAAACGCAAACAAAAAACTTCCACCAATATGGTGGAAGTTTTTTTATTTATATTCACATCATGTTCATTAAATGTTCCTGCCAGAAGGGGTAAGCGCTTAAAACCACTACCGCCAGCAGCACAAGGTAATCGGCAAGGCCGAGCTTTTGCTGCGGCATGTTTTTATAAGTATTCGCGCCAAAGCCTTTCAACTCCATGCTCAACGCCAGCGTTTCGCTTTTGGCAACCGCGCGCATTACCAACGGGCGGATAACGACAACGTACGACATTAAACGTTTAACTGCATTGCCACGGTTGGAATAACCGCGGCAGCTCTGCGCGTCCAGCGTAATTGCGCTGTCTGCCAGAAAGTTAGGCACAAAGCGCAAGGCCGTCGTCAGCATAAAAGCGTATTCGCAAGGCAGATGAAACTTTGTTACCAGCGCCTGCGCGATGTCCTGAATCCTCGTCGCCGCCAGCATGCACAAAAACGCCATCGTCATAACCAGCATGCGCAAACCGCCGACCAGTGCAATCTCCAGCGGGGAACCGAACAAAAGCTGGAGCAAAACCATCAATCCGGTGAAAACAGCAAGGCCGCCAATCGCCGCCATCGTCATGCGGTCATGTTTAATGGAAAGGAGCAGCGCCAGTTCCAGTACCAAAATCGTAGCAACAGCCATTACCGGCAGGATGAAAACCCACGCCGTTACCGCAACCGTTACAATTATCTGCGTAAAAGCCGATATTTTCATGCCTGCGCCCCCTTCCGCGTAATTTTACTGCAAAAATCTTCCGGGCTTGTCGCCGTAAGGCCCAGCGCGTTGCCCACAGCCGACGCCGTCGGGTAACGCAGCCCCCAGCGCTCCACGTTAATGCTGCCGTCAAACAGTTTTTCCGGCGTGCCGTCGAACACAAGGCTGCCGTTGTGCAGCACCACCGTGCGCTGTGCATAGCGGCGCACCGTGTCCATATCGTGCGAAATCAAAACAACGGTAATGCCGTTTTCCTCATTCAGCGCCTTTAAATAACTCATCATGCGCTCTTTTTCCACGGCGTCCTGACCGTTGGTTATCTCGTCCAAAATCAGCGTGCGCGGGTTTAACGCCAGCGCCGCCGCCACGCCCAAACGGCGTTTTTGCCCAAAGGATAAAAGGCGCGGGTAAGCGTCCGCCAAATCCGTCAGCCCCGTGGCTGCCAGCGCTTTTTCCACCTGGCGCTTTACGGTTTCCTCCGTCAGCTTTTTCGCACGCGGCCCGTACGCTACCTCGTCAAAAACGGTGTCCTCCAAAATCTGCAAATCCGGGTTCTGGAACACGTAACCGATTTTATCCGCCAAATCCGCCGGTTCCATTTTTTCAATGTCCGCGCCGTCAATTAAAATCTGCCCGCTGCGGGGATGAATCAGCGCCATAAACAGGCGGCTCAGCGTTGTTTTGCCGCTGCCGTTGTGCCCTAAGAGCGCCACAAACTCGCCGCTTTCAATTTTCAAATCTATATCGTGCAGCACCGGCTGCCCGCGCAGGTACGCAAAGTTAACCTCTTTTGCCTCCAGCATTACGCTTCACCCCCTGTAAAGCCCTTCTCCTTCAGTTCCGCCACGGCTTCTTCCTCCGTGCGCCAATCGCCCAGCGTGATGTTAAACTTTTCTTCAAGCCCCAGCTTGATGCGCCACAGCGCCGGTATAAACTGGCGCAGAACCTCGTCGCCGTACATTTTTCTGGCGGCATTTTCGTATTTATCCGCCGTTACAAGGCGTCCGTCTTTCAGTACAATCAAATCCGTCATGTACGGCAGCAGGTAGTCGATGCGGTGTTCAACCACCACAATCGTCGTGCCGTATTCCTTATGGATTTTATATAACAGCCCGTACAGTGAATTTGCGCCGTCCGGGTCCATCGCCGATACCGGCTCGTCCAGCACGATAATTTCCGGGTGTACGGCAAGCACCGAAGCCAAAAGCAAACGCTGGCGCTGACCGCCTGAAAGTTCATCAAGCTGGTAGCTTTCGCGCCCAGGCAGGCCGACATCCTCTAGCGCACGGCGTGTGCGTTCCTCAACTTCTTCCGGCTTAAAGCCGTGGTTTAATAGGCTGAACGCAACCTCCTCGCCCGCCGTCAGCGAAACGAGCTGGCTTTCGTAATCCTCCAGCATCAGCCCAAGGCGCATGGCAATGTCCGAAACCTTTTTGCCCTTGGTGCTTTCGGCCAGCACCATCACGTCGCCGCTGTAAGCGCCGCCCATATAAAACGGCACAATGCCCGCCATCGCCTTGCACAGCGTGGTTTTGCCGCTGCCGCTCGGCCCGGCGATAACCGTAAACGAACCGCGCTCAATCTTAAAATCTATATCGTGCAGCACCAGATTATTCTTTTTATAAGCAAAGTAAAAATGCTGTAATTCTACAACCGTTTCCATCAGTTATCTTCCTCCTGTACAAAAAACAGCCTGCGTACCGGGCCGTACAGCAAAAAGGTAATGCTGCCGTTCAATACGCCGATAACCGCCACCACCGGCAGCATGGCGTACATCCACACGCTTAAGGGCAGCCCCATGACGATTTTTAAAATAAAGGTAAACACGCCGCCGCTCATAATCGTCGCCGCAAAGCCGGTAATAAACGGGCGCAGCTTCCACTTGTCCAGTTTAACGCTCAGCATGGCTTTAACCAAAAGGCAGCACACAATCGCGCCGCACACTTCGCTGGCTAAATTGCCCAGCGGAAAGGCCGACTTCGACGACGGCACCAGCGTCATACCGCTGATAAAACCAATGCCCAGCGCCTGCGGCAGCGACGGGTTGGTAAGGTTGATGACAATGGAATACATTGCAATCGTCCAGTTCGGCGTAACGCCGCCCACGTTGGGGCTTACCGTGTGCAGAATAATGCCGATGGCCAGAAGCATCGCCGTTATCGCCACCCAGCGGTAACCGTCCTGCGTCGGCTTAACTTCTGTTAAGGTTACTATTTTTTTCTCTCTTTGCAATTCTTCCATGCCGCTCACTCCTTAAGCTGTAAATAAAAAAGCCTTCCATCCCTTGTAGGGACGAAAGGCTGTAAACTTTCGCGGTGCCACCCTGCTTGACTTATAAAGTCCAACTTTAAGATACGGGCCAAAGCCGATATCCGCTTTTATGGTAACGGGTAAAGCCATCCCGGCGCTGCTACCCCTTGCGGCTCGCAGCACACCTCCGGGGCCCATTCCCTTTACCGCACACCGCCGGGCTTGCACCACCCCCGGCTCGCTCCCATCATAGGCCGCTAATTTGTAATTACTAAAAGTTTACCATTAGCATGGTAAGTTGTCAATAAAAAACGCACCTGCATTGTCAGTCAGGTGCGTTTTGTTTTTATTTCCCCGGTTCAAACAAGCCTTCGTTGTCGTCCCACAGGATTATTTTATCTTCTTTCAGCGTTTCCTGCAAACGGATTACGCGCTGGTTGCTGCTGCCGCGGAAGCGCAGGTTGGGGTCTTTTTTTGCTTCCACAAATTCGCCGTCCACCAGTATATCAATGCAGTCCAAAAGGGCGCGCGTAATTTCATAATCGCACAGGCGGCCGGTTAACAGGTCTTTTTCAAGGTCGTAACCGGTGTAGCACCATACGGTTTTATTGGGGTACATTTTGCGCAGGCGCTGCATAAAGGGCAGCAGGGCTTTCTGGTTGGCGGGTTCAAACGGTTCGCCGCCCAAAAGGCTGAAGCCTTTAATATACGGCGGTTTTAAGGCGTTTAAAATTTCTTCTTCCGCCGCCTTGCCAAACGGCCGGCCGTAGTCAAAATCCCAGGCTTCCTGGTTAAAACAGCCTTTGCAGTAATGCGTACAGCCGCTTACAAACAGCGATACGCGCACGCCCGGCCCGTTGGCGACATCATGTGTTTTAATTGCCGCGTAGTTCATGGCAGGCCTCCGTTACAGGTGCAAAACGCGGGATTTGATTTCTTTGGTTTTGCCCACGTTCCAGAAGTTTTCGCCCAGGTAGCCGCAGGTACGGCGGGTTACGTTCATCAGGTTATGGTCTTTGTTGCCGCAGTTCGGGCATTCCCATTCCAAATCGTCGTTGATGATAATTTCGCCGTCAAAGCCGCACACATGGCAGTAGTCGCTCTTGGTGTTGAACTCTGCGTACTGAATGTTATCGTAAATAAAGCGCACTACATCTTCCAGCGCTTCGGTGTTGTGGCGCATGTTCGGAATTTCCACGTAGCTGATGGCGCCGCCGCTGGAAATTTTCTGGAACTGGCTTTCAAAGGAAAATTTGCTGAAGGCGTCGATATTTTCGCGCACGTCAACGTGGTAGGAGTTGGTGTAGTAGCCTTTATCGGTAACGTCGTCAATAGTGCCGAAGCGTTCTTTATCTATGCGGGCAAAACGGTAGCACAGGCTTTCGGCCGGAGTGCCGTACAGTGCAAAGCCGATGCCGGTCTGCTGTTTCCATTTATCGCATTTGGCGCGCAGGTAGCGCATTACGCGCAGCGCAAATTCTTCGCCCACGGGGTCGGTATGGCTTACGCCCTTCATCAGCTTGGTCATTTCGTACACGCCGATATAACCGAGCGAAATGCTGCTGTAACCGCCAACAAGGTATTTATCAATGGTTTCGCCCTTTTTCAGGCGGGCAATGGCGCCGTACTGCCAGTGCACAGGGCTTACGTCGCTCTTAACGCCCATCAGCGCATTGTGGCGGCACATTAAAGCCTTGTAGCAAAGCTCAAGCCTTTCATCCAAAAGCTTCCAGAACTTCTGCTCGTCGCCCTTGGCAATAATTGCCACCTGCGGCAGGTTGATGGAAACAACACCCTGATTGAAGCGGCCTTCAAATTTGTAGTTGCCGTTTTCATCCTTCCACGGAGCAAGGAAGCTGCGGCAACCCATCGGCGAAAATACGTTGCCTTCGTAGTTTTCGCGCATTTTCTTGGCGGAAATGTAATCAGGATACAGGCGTTTGGCGCTGCATTTAACGGCAAGTTTGGTAATATAATCGTATTTGCCGCCTTTTAAGCAGTTGTGTTCATCCAAAACATAAACCAGTTTTGGGAAGGCAGGGGTTACATAAACGCCCTTGTCGTTTTTAATGCCCTGCAAACGCTGGCGCAGAATTTCTTCCACAATCATGGCGTTTTCTTTCAAATATTCATCGTCCTCCTGTAAGTTGAGGAAGATGGTTACAAACGGCGATTGCCCATTAGTGGTCATTAAAGTGTTAATCTGGTACTGAATGGTCTGCACGCCGCTTTGCAATTCGCTCTTTAAGCGAGCCTGCACAAGGCGTTCCACCGTTTCGGCAGGCAGGCTGTCGCCCACTTCGTCAAGCACGGCTTTTTTAAATTTATTGTAGCTGCGGCGCAGATATTTGCCCAAATGGCGGATATCCACCGACTGGCCGCCGTACTGGCTGCTGGCAACGCTGGCGATAATCTGCGTCATAACGGTGCAGGCAACCTGGAAGCTCTTGGGGCTTTCAATGAGTTTTCCGTTCATAACCGTGCCGTTGTCCAGCATATCGCCGATATTAATCAGGCAGCAGTTAAAAATAGGCTGAATGAAATAATCGGCATCATGAAAATGAATTGCGCCTTCGTCATGCGCTTTGGAAATTTCTTCCGGCAGGATAATGCGGCGGGTTAAGTCTTTGGAAACCTCGCCGGCAATCAAATCGCGCTGAGTGGAAGCCATAACGGCGTTTTTGTTGGAATTTTCTTCCATAACGTCCTTATTGCTGTTGCGGATTAAAGACAGAATGCTTTCGTCCGTAGTGTTTGCCTTGCGCACCAGCGCACGGGTATAGCGGTAAATGATATAGGCTTTGGCAAGGTCGAATTTGCCCTCCTGCATCAGCTGATGCTCTACCATATCCTGAATATCCTCTACCAAAAGGCGCATACGGTTGCGGCTTTCTACATAATGTGCAATGTTTTCAATTCTGTCTTCGGCAATGCGCTCGTTTTCCTCCACGGCGTCGTTGGCTTTCTGGATAGCCACAACAATCTTGCTGCGGTCAAAATCAACCGTCGTGCCGTCGCGTTTGATTACCTTCATGTTCCTCCCTCTTTCTCGCTTAAAGTAATATTTTCAACGTCCGTTCTTTCCCAAAGACGTAATGAGCCTTCCACATTTTGGTGCGGAAGTAAATAGGCAAGCTACAATATATTGTTTTTACACAAGCAGCATCAACTATATTTTGTGCTTTACAGTTTTGTAGCATTTGTATACGCACCGGCACATTTTGTTTTTGTCAAGCATTTTTAATCCGCCTTAAGCGGGATAATTTTGCGTTTTGCTGGCTTAAACTTAAAATTGCGGCGTTT
>CASEGD010000121.1 GCA_949287345.1 uncultured Phascolarctobacterium sp.
TAATGTTTCCGTCTCCTCGACAGTATTACCTGAGCCTTTCCTTCGATTTTGAACTTCGGCACTAATTACACTTCCCTTCTTTTTATTTATGCTCCGTAGCCAGCTGTTAACGTCTCCGTCTCCTCGACAATATTACCTGAACCTTTCCTTGGATTTTGAACTTCGGCATTAATTACACCTCCTTTCTTTTTATTCATGTTATTTTAGAATGTTTATTAAAATTTATTTACTCGTTTATTTGACTTTATTATACATCTTCAGAAACATAGAGTCAATATTATTGACTCTATGTTTCACAAATAGTTCACAAATTGTATGTTCCCTATAGAAATCATCCGTTATTACAAACAGCATCAAATTTAATTTATATTGAATATAAAAATAAACACAACGTCTACTTTCATCCTAAATAACACAAAGACACTCCGTATTTAAAACGGAGTGTCTTTGTGTTATTTAGGAATGTTTTTTTGTATCTCGTAGCGCAGGTAGTTAAGCCTGTCCAGCTGTTTTTCGCGGAAGTGGATTTCATCCAGCACGGCTGTGTGCTTCTGGTTTAGCATTTGCAAGCGTGCCGCGTCGGTGTCCTTGCCTTCTACCAGCAGCTTCATGTAATTTTCAATCTCCTCCGTAGCAAAGCCGATGTCGTGCAGCGTCATAATCAGGCTCAGGCGTTCAAGGTCGGTGTCGTCGTACTGCCACGCGCCCATTACCTTTTTGACAGCACCGCACAACCCCCAGCTTTCGTACTCACACAAAATTTCCAGCGGTATATTATATCTTTCACTTGCTTCGTAGATAGTCATGCAATCCCCCACTTATTTGCCAAAGGTTCCGGCAACGGTTTTTAAATGTTCCGGTATATTCAGCCCCTGCGGACATTTGGCAAGGCACGCGCCGCAGTTGGTACAGGCCGAAGCCGGTGCCCCGCGCTGAATGGGCGACATGGAAACGGTGTAATCAAACATCGCCCTGTCCATATTTTTATGCAGCAGGTAGTTGTTGTAAACGTAGGCAAAAATATAACCAATCGCTACATTATGCGGGCAGGGTATGCACTTATAACATCCGGTACAGTCAATATGCCCCGGCGTTTCGCGGTAAGCGCGGATAGCATTGCCCAGTGCCTCGCGTTCAGCAGGCGTCAGCATATTCGGTTTGGCGCGGGAGGCGTACTCAAGGTTTGCTTCCACGTCCTTCATTGACCCCATGCCGCTGACGGCGACGCTGACCTCGGGAATATCCCACAGATAATCCAGCGCCCATTCGTTATCCGGCTTATGCACGCCGGTGGATGCCAGCGCCTTGCGCATAACCTCCGGCAGATTTGCCAGAAAACCTGTGCGCGCAGGCTTCATTACCGCCAGCCTCATGCCGTTTGCAGCTGCATATTTAGGTCCAAGCACGCCTGCTTCGTATTCAAAATCAAGGTAGTTATGCTGAATCAGGCAAAAATCCCAGTTGGGGTTGGCTTCCACAACTTCTTTGAACAGCTCCAGCCTGTCGTGGAACGAAAAGCCGCTGAAGCGGATTTTACCCTGCGCTTTCAGCTTTTCAATTTTTTCAATTAAATGCCACGGCACTACCTTTTCCCTCCAGCCGCGGTGCATAATCATGTGAATATGGTAAAAATCAATCACATCAGTGCCTATCGCACGGCGCGATTCGTCAAAAAACTTTTCAAAATCCTCCGGGCGTTCCATTATCCACCACGGCATTTTGCTGGTTACATACACGCGGTCGCGCCAGCCGTTTGCCAGTGCCTTGCCCACTGCCAGTTCGCTTTGCCCGCCAAGGTAAACGCGCCCGGTGTCGATGTAGTTTACGCCGCCTTCAATCGCACGGTGTACCATATCTACCGTCTGGTTTATATCGACGGTTTTGCCGTCAGCCAACATCGGCAGGCGCAGCATGCCAAAGCCCAGCGCCGATACGTTAACGCTGGTGCGCCCCATCGGGCGGTACTGCATTTTGGGATTGTAATTCAAAACATCCTTCGGGTTAATTTTGTACGCAGCTTCCGCTTTCGGCGTTTTCATTAAATTATCCGGCAGCATTACGCCCGCCGCCATTGCGGCTGCGCCCTTTAAAAATTCACGTCTTGTCATTGGCATGGCTTATCCCTCCAATCCAATCAGGTATGCCGGGTTTTTGCGCACCAGCAAGTCAATCGTGCACTGCGGCAGCCTTGCGTTTTGCAACTCTTTAATGCAGGCACGCATACCGTCCAGCGGGTCGGGCATACCTTCCTGCCCCAAATCGGTACTTATAAAACTGCGCTCCGGCGCGATGCGGACATAGTTTAAAAATTCTTCGCCTGTCTGCTGCACATATTCCGGCATCGCCGTACCCGGTCCCCATAAGCGCCCCAGATAGCAGTATTCAATGTAAGCTCCGTAATCAACGCAGCGTTTAATCTGATCGGATGTCATCTTCCATACCGTTGTGTTGGGGTGTGTAACGACAAGTTTGTTAAAGCCTATCTCGCGTGCTTTCTGCGCCATCAAAATGCTTTCTTCCGGCGCGGAATGGCCGGTTGCAAAAATAATATCGTTTTCAGCGCAAAGCTCCATAACCTGCACAACCTCAGGCAGCAGCCTGCCGTTTTGCGTTACCGGTATGCCTGTGCCTTTCTCGCCAAAGCAATTTTGGTGGTACACCGCCGCCTGCGTCGGCATCCAGATGCAGCGGCAGGTTTTGCCCGTTGTCTGCATCGCCATTTTAGCAGCGTAAACATTTATTTTATCTCCATAGGTAAAATTCATGCAAAAACTGCCGAACACTTCAAAATCCGGCAGCGCCCGGCGGATTAAATACGCCCTGTCGTGGCAGCTCCATTCGTTGGCTTTATACATCACCGCGCGGTAGCCTGCCGCTTTGGCGCGGCGCGCAAAATTATATTCGTCAGTGCAGCGCGCCTTAACGTCCGGCGCAAGGTGCAGATGTATATCGCACACGCCTTCAAGCAGCGGGTCACGCAGCGGCAGTTTTTCATCCGCCCCGGCAGCCTGCGCTTTGGGCAGATTAAAACCGTTTATCAGCACAGCGCTTCCGGCAACGGCGGCCGCACCTTTTAAAAATTCCCTGCGGGTCATCGCTTCCATCTCATTCCCCTCCTTAACCAATGCAATAAAAAAATGCAGGTGCAATTTCTTACACCTACATTGTATTATGCGTATTAAAAATAATCTAATACCTATATTTTATTGCCGTCCATGCCTGCAATGTATGAGCGGATATCCTTGATAAACTCCTCTACCGCCGGCGTCATGCGCTGGCTTTTCTTCCACGCCAGCACCGCGCCCGTTTTAAGCGCGGGCGTAAAAGGCACAAAGCGCAAATCGTCATAATAAAGGTTGCCCATGTCAAAGCACAATGCCGCACCTACGCCGCTGCGAACCATCAGCGCCGCATTTAAAATCAGCGTATAAACAGCGGCAATTTCCATATTACTGGCATAATCGCCAAACCAGTTGGCAAGCTCGTTCTGCGTCAGCTCGCGCTTAGGCGTTAAAACAGGCACGCCAGCCAAATCCTGCGGGCGCACAGCCTTTTTTGCCGCCAGCGGCGAATCAGCTCTTACCAGCACGCCCCATTCTTCTTTTTGCGGCAGGCGGATAAATTCATACTTGCTGATGTCCACCGGCTCTACCAAAAGGCCGATGTCCAACAGCCCGTTTTCAATGCGCTCTTTAACGTCATCGGCAATGGCCGTGTAAACATTAAAGCGCACCAGCGGATATTTTTTTCGGAACGCCGCCATAACCTCCGCCAGCACTGCCATGTTACGCGTTTCGCCGCAGCCGATGGCAATCTCGCCCATCAGGCTGCCTTCACGGCGCGATACTTCCCGCTCGGTACGTTCCGTAAGTTCCAGAATTTCCTGCGCACGGCGCTTTAACAGCATGCCCTCGTCCGTCAGCGTAATGCGGTGGCTGGTGCGGTAAAACAGTTTTACGCCCAGCTCGTCCTCCAGCTGCATCAGCTGGCGCGATAAGGTCGGCTGCGTAACGTGCAGCAGGTTCGCTGCCCGCGTGATGTTTTCTTCGCGCGCTACCATTAAAAAGTATTTTAAAATGCGTAATTCCATTTTTGCCACCTGCCTTGCGTTGACTGTATATATTTATTTTAAAAAA
>CASEGD010000122.1 GCA_949287345.1 uncultured Phascolarctobacterium sp.
TTACTTTTCCCTACCGGCAGTGTCCGTTGGCTGCGCAGTTTAGCGGCAATCTGCATGTTTGCGGCGGCGTGTTAAGTTATTTATGGCGTTTTTAAAAAAATGTTATTTTTTTTCGCCAAAGGACTTGCCAAAATTTTTATTTTCAGTTATAATCATTTTCACGTCGCTTTTGCGTGGCCACAATTAAGCGGACAAAACTGTCAAAGAAAGGACTGTTTTTTTGCCAAAACAAAATCATAAGCCCGTAATTTTTATTGCTTTGCCACAAGTGCCAGTGCCCGTTAAAACAAACGGCGATATTCGTTTATGCGTTTTTTACCATCCGCTGCTGCACCGCAAAACGCGCCGCAGCGTTATCTATTGCCGTAAAGAGGCATAAAAAAAGAGCATTGCTTAATTACAATGCCCTTGCTTAACCATTACTATAAATATTCAGTTATCCGTTACGTTTAAAACACACAAAAACCGGGCCTGCTTACGCAGTACCCGGTTTTAATTTTTGTTTGTTAAGTTTTGTTATGCCGCTAAAGATTATTTCTGTTCTGCGCTGCCTTCTTCATTTGCCGGCTGGGGCGGAACGATAGCGATGTTCAAGAGCAGCGGTTTTTCTTTGCTGTCAACGGCAAAATCGGCAATAACCATCATTACCTGGCCTTTTTCAAAGCCTGCGCCGTAAACCACACGGTCAACGCCCGGGCGTTTGATAAGGTTTACAAGCTGTTTTTCTTTGGAAACATTCTTATAAGAAGATGCGTTCAAAAACTGGTCAACCATTTTTGCTTCCGCATCAAGCACACTGCCGTCGCTGGCAAAGCAGGCGGAAGATACGCACATTACAAGCATCATCACAATCAGTAAAATCTTTTTCATTAAAGAACCTCCCTTAAATTTGTCTTTACCTATTATAGCACAAAAAAAGCAGGTGAAAACATTTTTCACCCGCTTTTCACATATTTTTTATAAACCTTTTTCAATTCTTTCCATGGCTTCAATGGTATTTTCCCTGCTGCCGAAAGCCGTCAGGCGGAAATAACCTTCGCCCATGGAGCCGAAGCCTGCGCCCGGAGTGCCGACAACCGCCAGTTTTTCCAGCAGGTAATCAAAGAACTCCCAGGAGCCCATGCCGTTGGGGCACTGCATCCAGATGTACGGGGAATGAGTACCGCCGTAGAATTTAATGCCTTTCTTGGTCAGCGCTTCCGCCATAATGCGGGCGTTTTCTTTGTAGAAGGCAAGCATTTCACGGCACTGTTTCTGTCCTTCGGGGCTGAATACAGCTTCCGCGCCGCGCTGGATAATGTAAGGCACGCCGTTGAATTTGGTAGTCTGGCGGCGCAGCCACATTTTGTTCAGTGACATTTCCTGCCCGTCTTTGGTTTTTCGTACCAGATCATGCGGCACAATGGTGTAGCCGCAGCGGGTACCGGTAAAGCCTGCGGTTTTGGAAAGCGAACACAGCTCGATAGCACATTTTTTAGCGCCTTCAACGGCGAAAATGCTGCGCGGGATGCTCGGGTCGCTGATGAAGGATTCATAAGCAGCGTCGTACAGGATAACGGCGTCATTTTTCAGTGCGTAAGCCACCCATTTTTCCAGCTGTTCTTTGGTGTAAACAGCGCCGGTCGGGTTGTTCGGCGAGCACAGATAAATAATGTCGGCTTTTACGCTGTCGTCCGGCATCGGCAAAAAGTCATTTTCGGGCTTACCCTGCATATAAATGATTTTGCGTCCGCACATTACGTTGGTATCAAGGTAAACCGGATAAACCGGGTCGGGAATCAAAATTACGTTGTCGTTGCTGAAAAGATCGGTCATGTTGCCGCAGTCGCTTTTAGCGCCGTCGCTGATGAAAATTTCATCGCTGGCAACATCTACGCCGAAGCTTGCATAATATTTGGCAATAGCTTCATGCAGAAAATCATAGCCCTGTTCCGGGCCGTAACCGCGGAAGGTTTCCTTAACGCCCATTTCGGCAACAGCCTTCTGCATTGCTTCGATAACGGCAGGCGCCAGCGGCAGGGTTACGTCACCGATGCCCATTTTAATAATTTTCTTTTCGGGATGCGCCGCCGAAAACTCCGCAACCTTATGCGCGATTTGCGAAAACAGGTAGCTTTCTTTTAAATTGCAGTAATTTTGGTTAACAAAAGCCATTTCTTTTACTCCCCCATTTAAAAATATATTGTAAATTTATTTGGAAACAATTTCATCGGGGATATCAATTACCCCGTCGAACACCAGAGTGGCAGGCCCTTTTAAAATAACGCTGTCGTCTTTGCAGTAGGTTACTTTCAGTTCGCCGCCTTTGGCGATAACTTTTAATTCTTCATCGCGTTTACCGGCGTTGTTTAAGGTTACGCAGGCAACCGCAACAGCGCACGCGCCGGTGCCGCAAGCCCAGGTTTCGCCGCTGCCGCGTTCCCATACGCGGAACTTAACGGTGTTTTTGTCAATAACCTGTACAAATTCGGTGTTTACGCCTTCCGGGAACAGTTTGTGATGCTCGAACAAAGGCCCGATTTTTTCCATGTCAAGGCTGTCCACATCGTCAACAAAGGTTACATAATGCGGGTTGCCCATGGAAATTGCCGTGCCGTTATAAACAACGTCCTCGGCGATAACAAGGCCCTGGTCAACAAATACAAAATGGTCACTGATCATCGGGATTTCCGTGCATTTAAACACCGGCTTGCCCATATCAACGGAAGCTTCTTCAACCTTGCCGTCTTTTACAGTAACGTCGATGGTTTTAATGCCGGATAAAGTTTCTATGGTAAAAGTGGTTTTATCGGTCAAGCCTTTATCGTAAACGTATTTCGCCACGCAGCGGATGCCGTTACCGCACATTTTGCCTTCGGAAGCGTCGGCGTTGAACATGCGCATTCTGAAATCGGCCTTATCGGACGGCATAATTAAAATCAGCCCGTCGGAGCCGATGCCGAAACGCCTGTGGCTGACATATTCGCTGACTGCGCCCGGATTGGGCACGTCTTTTTCCATGCAGTTTACATACACATAATCATTGCCGCAGCCATGCATTTTGGAGAATTCCAGTTTCATCTTCATTCCTCCCGTTTAACCGGCCCTGCCGGATTATCTCTTAAATAAAAACGGCGTCCAAACAGAACGCCGCCGCTCTCATTAAATTATACTATCAGCAAAAATTTCAGTCAACCGCAGCTTAATTTTTTTGCGGAAGATTAGCAAATTTAGCCTTCATAATTTTTTTGTAGGTTTCCACGCCCGGCTGGTCAAAGGCATCAATGTTGGCCAGTTCGCCTTCATACGCAATGCTGAGCATTAAGAAATAGAACAGTTCGCCTAGATGGTAAGCGTTCATCTCCGGCAGCACGTAACGCGCATTAAAACGGTTGTCGCTGTTCAATGCTTCGGCGTTGCTGTCCAACGCCATCGCCAGCGCGTCGTTCATCTTTAAGCCGTGGTACTTTTTAAAAGCAGGCTCATCAAACGGCATGCCCAGCACAATATCGCCCGGCATGTTTTTTATCTGCAAAAATTGCACAACCTTGTTGCGGATGCCGTCCTGATGCAGCTGTGTCTGCGCGTGCATATCGGTTGTGCCCACCGCAGGCACCGGCGTGCGCCCGTAATAAACCGTTTCGCCGCTGCGGTTCTGACGTTTGCCCAAAGATTCCGCCAGCAGCTGCACATACCACTGCCCCAGCGAACCAAGCCGCTCGCCGTAGCCCATAAATACTTCAATGTGGCAGCCGTATTTGGCCGCTGCCAGATATTTCAGCGCCGCATTCATCAGCGCCGGGTTTTCGTAAATATTTTCATTACGGCAGGCAGCTTCCATATTGCCAGCGCCGCTCAAAAGTTCTTCTACGTTCATGCCGATAGCCGCCGCCGTAACAAGGCCGGGGTCGGTCAGCACGCTGAAACGCCCGCCGATGCCATTTTTAATATCAAAGCAGCGCCAGCCGTGCTTTTCTGCCAGCGTAAACAGCGGAGAGCCTGCTTCCGGATTACGGTCGGTAACGGCTGTAACTTCAGTGTCAAACATAACGCTTTTATTGCAGGCCTCGTAAAAATAAATAAACGAAGCCAAAGTTTCCAGCGTCGAACCGGATTTGGAAATCGGCACCAGCATAACTTTAAAACGCTTTTTCTTCGGCCATGCGTGTACCGACCAGTAACGCAGCTCGTTCATAATTTCTTCGCACTGGCCCGCATCCAGATTGTTGCCGGAAAAATAAATGCGCGGATAGCCGCTGCGGCGTTTTTCGCCGAGGGAGTTCCAGCTCGGTCCTGCGCCGATATCAAACAGCACCTTGTTGCCAAGATACGAACCACCGATGCCGAGGAACACTACCGCATCGACATTGGTGCGCATGTAATCGCCAAACTCCTTCAGCTTTTGCAGCGATACCGGCGTATTAGGATTGCCGTTTTCAACATCCGCAAGGCGCGTAAAATACACCAGCTCCGGCGTGCCGTCCTTGGAAAGATGCTTATAAGCCGTGCCGCTTCTGCGCATTTCGTCAACGGCAGCAGCAGCCTTATGCATATCGCCCTCAATGGCCGTTAAATCGGCTTCCTGCAAACGCCCCGTGCCGAACATATTTGTATAATCAAAGGTAAAGCCGCTGTTTAAAACAAGCTTTTCTGCAAATTTCACGTACTCACCTCATACGTTATTTTTGT
>CASEGD010000123.1 GCA_949287345.1 uncultured Phascolarctobacterium sp.
AAAATTGTACTGCGTAAAGACGACTGATAACCAAAAAGTGCTGTTATTTGTGTAAACTGCTTTACATAAATAGCGGCACTTTTAATTTTTTTGCGTTTTTTATAAAATTTTGTTGACTAAACGGCGCGCGCTGTTTAAACTATACACAAGTTAATATTTACCACTAAACCGTTGAGACGGAGATCAAGTCAGAAAATGCGCTCACAGAGAGTCCGGTTGCTGGGAACGGATAGAAATGCAGTCTGATAAATGGACCGTTGAGGGTGCAGCCAAAGCGGCTTTGCCGTTAGTATTCTGCAACGCAGCGCCTGCGTTAAGGGCGAGGGGTGTGTTGGCACCCTGCAAAAGTGCGCGCCCAGTCCGCGAATCAAGGTGGTACCGCAGGTTTACATTTTACGCCTGTCCTTGTAATTTTACAGGGACGGGCTTTTTTATTAGCGGCAGCCATTTCCAACAAATGCAATATCGGGAGGAAATAACAATGATTAACACAGCAATTGCCAAACTTGCGGCAGGGCAAAATTTACAGGCTGCCGAAACACGCGACGCCTTCGGGCAGATTATGAGCGGCGGTGCAACCAGCGCGCAGATAGCGGCTTTTATCACCGCCATGCGGATGAAGGGAGAAACGATTGACGAGATTACCGCCTGCGCCGAGGTGCTGCGCGAAAAATGCACGCGCATCCACGCACAGGGCGATGTGCTTGATATCGTCGGTACGGGCGGCGACTGCGCCAACACCTTTAACATTTCAACCACCAGCGCGTTTGTCATCAGCGCGGCGGGGCAGCCCGTTGCCAAGCACGGCAACCGCAGCGTCAGCAGCAAAAGCGGCGCGGCCGATGTTTTGGAGGCGCTGGGCGTAAAAATAGATTTGCCGGCGGCGAAAAACGAGGAGCTGCTGCAAAAAATCAACCTGTGCTTTTTGTTTGCACAGTCCTGCCACGCTTCCATGCGCTATGCAGGGCCGGTGCGTAAGGAAATCGGCATCAGGACGGTGTTCAACATCATCGGCCCTTTGGCCAACCCGGCTTTTGCCAGCTTACAGCTTTTGGGCGTGTACCAGAAGGAACTGGTAATGCCGCTGGCGCGCGTGCTGGCTAACCTTGGCGTTAAGCGCGGCATTGTGGTGTACGGCGACGACGGGCTGGACGAAGTAACGGTTTCGTCAACCAACACGATTGCGGAAATTGACGGCGGCAGGGTTACGCAGTACAGCTTTGACCCCTGCGATTTGGGCTTTAAACGTTGCCAGAAGGCAGACCTTGTGGGCGGCGATGCTTACGAAAACGCACAGATTACCATAGATATTTTAAGCGGCAGGGAGCGCGGGGCAAAACGCGATGCCGTTGTTTTAAACAGTGCGATGAGTTTGTACATCGGCGGCAAAGGCACGCTGCCGGAATGTGTGGAGCTTGCCAGGGCGACGATTGACAGTGGCAGGGCTTACCGAAAATTACAGCAGCTGATTGAATTAAGCAACGGGTGAGAGCATGATTCTGGATACTTTGGCGGCAGCAAGTAAGGAGCGCGCCGCAGAACTGATAAATAAATACGGTTTAAGCGCGTTAAGGCGCGAGGCGGAAGCACTGCCGAAAGCAAACAGGGGCTTTGCCGGAGCGTTGCAGCAAAAGGGAATCTCCTTTATCTGCGAGGTAAAAAAAGCGTCGCCCTCCAAAGGGCTGATTGCCAAGGAGTTTGACCCCGTGCAGCAGGCAAAGGAGTACGAGGCGGCAGGCGCAGCGGCAATAAGCTGCCTGACAGAACCGGACTATTTTTTGGGCAGCAACGAATATTTAACGCAGATTGCCAAAAACGTCGGCCTGCCGGTGCTGCGCAAGGATTTTACCGTCAGTCCGGCGCAGATTTACGAAGCAAAAATCATCGGCGCGGACGCCGTGCTTTTAATAACGGCGCTGCTGGACGCAGGCGAACTGAAAGAATACCTTGCCATAGCCAAAAGCCTGGGGCTGGATGCTTTAACCGAAGTACACGACGAGGCGGAGCTGGTAGCAGCGCTGAACGCCGGTGCGGAAATCATAGGTGTGAACAACCGCAACCTGCGCGATTTTACGGTGGATTTAACTACAAGCATACGGTTGAAAAAGCTGGTGCCGCCCGGCATAACCTTTGTGGCGGAAAGCGGCATTAAAACCCGCAGCGACGTGGCCGAGCTTGAAGCGGCAGGCGCGGACGCAGTACTGGTTGGCGAAACCTTAATGCGCAGCGGCAATGTAAAGGCGACGCTGGCGCAGCTGGCAGGTGAGCGGCATGGTTAAGGTTAAAATTTGCGGCATTAAAAACTTGCAGGACGTGCAGGCGATAAACAGGCACAAGCCGGATTTTGCAGGCTTTGTGTTCTATCCGCTCAGCAAAAGGTACGTCAGCCTTATCGTAGCACGGCGGCTTAAAGCGGCGCTGAACAGGCACATCAAAACCGTGGGCGTGTTCGTCAACGCGCCGGTGGAAGAAATTGCCGCCGCTGCGGAGCTGGGCATTATAGATTTGGTGCAGCTGCACGGCGACGAGGGCAACGCCTATATCGCAGAGCTTAAAAAAATCTGCAAACTGCCCATCATCAAAGCTGTGCGCGTGCAGGATGAAAGCGATATCAAACGCGCCGATTATTATGACTGCGATTACCTGCTGTTCGACACTTACAGCCAATTCGCCTACGGCGGCACGGGCAGGCAGTTTAATACGCAGCTGTTAAAGGGCGTTAAAATACATAAATCATACTTTATCGCCGGCGGGCTTAACGCAGAAAACGTACGCCATGCCATAAAAGGCTTAAAGCCGTTTGCGGCAGATGTAAGCGGCGGCGTGGAAACGGACGGCGGTAAGGATGCCGCGAAAATAAAAGCGTTTATAAAACAGGTGAAAGGATGAACGATATGACTAAAGGAAGATACGGCGTGCACGGCGGGCAGTACATACCCGAAACTTTGATGAACGCAGTGCTGGAGCTGGAAGCGGCTTACGAATATTATAAAAACGACCCGCAGTTCAACAAAGAATTGCAGGCCTTGTACCACGATTACGCCAACCGCCCTTCGCTACTCTACTATGCGGAAAAAATGACGAAAGATCTGGGCGGCGCGAAGATTTATTTAAAACGCGAGGACTTGAACCACACCGGCTCGCACAAAATCAACAATGTGCTGGGGCAGGTGCTGCTGGCTAAAAAAATGGGCAAAAAGCGCGTACTGGCAGAAACCGGCGCAGGCCAGCACGGCGTGGCAACGGCTACGGCGGCCGCGCTGATGGACATGGAATGTACGGTTTACATGGGGCGCGAGGACACCGAACGCCAGGCGCTGAACGTGTTCCGCATGCAGCTTCTGGGCGCAAAGGTTGTGGCGGTGGACAGCGGCACCAAAACCTTAAAGGACGCCGTTAACGAAGCCATGCGGCAGTGGACGGCAAATGTCAACGACACTTATTACGTGCTGGGCAGCGTTATGGGCCCGCACCCGTACCCAGCTATGGTGCGCGATTTCCAGAGCGTTATCGGCAGGGAAGTAAAAGCGCAGATGCTGGAAAAAGAAGGTCGCCTGCCGGATGTCGTAATGGCGTGCGTCGGCGGCGGCAGCAACGCCATGGGCCTGTTTTACGATTTTATCCCGGATAAGGAAGTGCAGCTCATCGGCGTGGAAGCTGCAGGGCGCGGCGTGAATACTGCGGAAACGGCGGCGACAATCGCGCGCGGCAGCATCGGTATCTTCCACGGCATGAAATCATACTTTTTGCAGGACGAATACGGGCAGATTGCGCCGGTGTACAGCATATCCGCCGGGCTTGATTACCCGGGCATCGGGCCGGAACACGCCGAACTGTACGACACAGGGCGCGCGCAGTACGTATCGGCCACCGACGACGAAGCGGTAGCGGCGTTCAGCTACCTTTCCCGTACGGAAGGCATTATTCCGGCAATCGAAAGTGCCCACGCCATTGCCTACGCGCAAAAGCTGGCGCCTACCCTGCCGAAGGATAAAATTATCGTAGTAAATGTTTCCGGCCGCGGCGATAAAGACGTGGCGGCCATTGCCAGATACATGGGGGTGGATTTGCATGAGTAAAATAGCGGCAACCTTTCAAAATGCATGAGTAAAATAGCGGCAACCTTTCAAAAACAGCACAAATGCTTTATCCCGTTCATCACGGCGGGCGACCCTGACCTTGAAACAACGCGCCGGTTAATCCTTGCCATGGCAAACGCCGGGGCGGATATTATCGAACTCGGCATACCGTTTTCCGACCCGGTGGCGGAGGGTGAAGTAATACAGGCGGCCAATATCCGCGCGCTGGCGGCGGGCACGACTACCGATAAAATTTTTGCCATGCTGGAAGAAGTACGCAAAGAAACAAACGTGCCGCTGGTGTTTTTAACTTATGTAAACCCCATTTTTACCTACGGAACGGAAAAATTTATGGCGGCCTGCCAAAGCACCGGAGTGGACGGCATTATTGTGCCGGACGTGCCCTACGAAGAAAAGGCGGAGCTTGCAGGATTGTGCAGGCAGTATGGCGTGGATTTGATTCCGCTGGTAGCGCCGACCTCAGATGAGCGCATTAAAATGATTGCCAAAGAAGCACAGGGTTATGTGTATATCGTATCGTCGCTGGGTGTAACCGGCGTGCGGCAGGACATAACGACGGATATTGACGCCATTGTGCGCAAAATACGCGAAGTGACGGACGTACCGGCAGCAGTAGGGTTTGGCATCGCCACGCCGCAGCAGGCACGCGAAATGGCAGCAATCAGCGACGGCGCAATCGTCGGCAGCGCTGTAGTGCAAATAATAGGCGAACACGGCAAAAACTGCCTTGAACCGGTAACGGACTACGTAAAACAAATGGCAGCCGCCGTGCATGGGGTGGAGTAAAAAATAAAAAGCCTCCGTACAATTAAGTACGGGGGCTTTTGTATATCTTTATAAGTGCGTTACGCTATATCATTCTTTAAAATTTTTAACGCCTGCTTGTGGTGCTTTGTCACCGCGGCAGGCGTTATTTTTTCTTTGGCAGCAATTTCCTTACCGCTATAACCTTCAAAATACAAGGCTTTAATTGTGTTGCGCTGTTTTTCGGTCAGTTTCTTCAAAGCTAACTTCAATAATAAGGTAAGCTCCTCACGGTCAATAGGGTTATCCGCCGGTAAATGCACATCGGCGTCATCACCAACCGGCAGGGCAGCCTCGTTGTTTTCCCGCTCCCAGGCCTTTTTCATTTCGTCGTACAATGCAAAGTGAATCCTGCACCGCACGTAACCGGCGAAGTGAGAGAAGTCT
>CASEGD010000124.1 GCA_949287345.1 uncultured Phascolarctobacterium sp.
GCTCTGGCGGACTTTTTAAAAATGGAAAGCGGCATTTTCTTTTTGGATAAGCCGTTTACCACGGAAGAATTTTTATCGCTGATAGGCAATTTTAAGCTGCTTTTGGGCATGCGCCTGCACGCGCTTGTATTTGCCGCCGTTATGAAGGTGCCGCTTTTAGCGATATCCTACGACCCGAAGGTGGACGCTTTTGTAAACACCGCGGGCGGCGTGCTGGCAGGCAGTGTGGAGGACATCAGCGCAAGCAGGCTGCTTGGCGTTTTGGAAGCAGCGTGGGATAAACCGCCTTTGGTGCAGAACGAAAAGATGGAACAGCTGCGGCGTAAAGCCCGGCTTAATTTAGAGGAAACCTTTGCATTGCTGCGCAGTGCAAAATGAAAGGAGTGGCCGTATGCTGGAAATGATAAATGTTACCAAAACATATCCGGGCGGTTCGGTAGCTTTGCAGGATATCAACGTCCGCATTGAGCAGGGCGAGTTTGTGTTTATCGTAGGGCCAAGCGGCGCAGGCAAATCAACCTTTTTTAAAATGTTGTTCCGCGAGGTTCTGCCTTCAAGCGGCAAGGTAATTGTCAACGGGCACGACCTTGTAAAAATGACTGATAAGGAAATTCCGTATTTCCGCAGACAGCTTGGCATTGTCTTTCAGGATTACCGCCTGCTGCCCGACCGTACTGTATACGATAACGTAGCTTTTGCGATGCAGGTTATCGAAACGCCGTACCGCAAAATTAAACGCCGCGTAAACGACGTTTTGGATTTGGTAGGGCTGCGCAAACGCGCGCACGCTTACCCGACGGAGCTGAGCGGCGGCGAACAGCAGCGCATTGCCATTGCGCGCGCCATCGTCAACGACCCCATCCTTTTAATTGCCGATGAGCCTACCGGCAACCTTGACCCTGAAACCAGCTGGGAGATTATGGATATTTTCCGCGAGGTAAACAAAAGCGGCACTACCATTGTTATGGCAACGCATGACCGCGAAATTGTTGACCAGATGGAAAAAAGGGTTATCGCCATTGAGCACGGGCATATAGTGCGCGATGATGCCAAAGGAGTATACGGCTATGAGTCTTAGTACCAAAGAATATTTTGTCAGGGAAACATATAAATCCATCCGGCGCAACGGGCTGATGAGCGTGGCCTCCGTGTCCACGGTCGCCCTTTCGCTGTTGGTTTTGGGTATGTTTCTTTTGTTGTTTTTAAATACCAATAATCTGGCGCAGTACCTTGAAAGCCAGGTGCAGATAACCGTTTACATGCAGGACGAAGCCGATGACAGCGTGCTGGAAAATACGCGCGTGCAGCTGGAAGGCATGCCCGGCGTGAAAAAGGTTACTGCCGTAACGAAGAACGAAGCGCTGGAGCGTTTTAAAGAACGCCTTGGCGAACAGCAGAATTTATTAAACGCGCTCGGCACGGATAACCCGTTCCCGTATTCCTTTGAGGTGGAAGTGGACGCGCCGGAACGCATTGCGGAGCTTACCCCGCAGATTGGTGATATGGAAGGCGTCGAAACCGCTAAATTCGGGCAGGAGGTTGTGGAACAGCTGTTCCAGATTACCAAAATCCTGCGCGTGGGCGGCGTTGTGCTGGTAGTGCTTCTGGCATTTGCCACGCTGTTCATCATCGCCAATACCATCCGCCTTACGGTTTTCGCCCGCAGGCGTGAAGTTAACATTATGAAATACGTCGGCGCAACCGACTGGTTTATCCGCTGGCCGTTCATGCTGGAAGGCATGACGCTGGGCTTTTTCGGTTCGCTGATTTCGATACTCGTAATCAACATTTCCTATTCGGCGTTGCTGTCGCGCATTTATTCCACGCTGGCGTTTTTGCCGATGCTGCCGCCGTACCCGATGCTGGTTTACGTTGATTTGTTCATCATCATCAGCGGCACCGCGATTGGCGCTGCGGGTAGTTACGTATCGCTGCGCAAGTTCCTGCGCGTGTAAGGGGGACAGCCTATGTTAAGGACTAAAGTTCTGGCGGTTGCCCTTGCAGCGTGTGTTGCCGGTTTGCCGGTGCTGCACGGCTATGCGGACGAGCTTAGCGAAAAGCAGGCGGAATACGAGCAGGTGCAGCAGCAGATGCGCGAAATGGAAGCGCAGCGCGATGAAGCACGAGCCGCTGCCGACGCTGCCAGCAGCCGTATGGAAGAAGTTATCAGCGAGCTGCGCGATTTGCAGGTGCGCCTTGACGAGCTGAACGCTGCTGTTGAGGAAAACCAGACCAAACTTGCCGAAGAAAAAGCAAACCTTGAACGCAGGATGAATATTTTTAAAAAGCGCCTGCGCGATATCTATATGAACGGACAGATTAACTATCTGGATGTGCTTTTGGGCGCGAAGGATTTTTCGGATTTTTCGAGCCGTATGTTTTTGCTGCAGAAAATCATCAGCCACGATATAGCGATGCTGGAAGCCATCAACAAGTCGATGCAGGAAATCGAACAGCGCCAGGCAGAGCTTGACGAACAGGTGGCAGAGATGGAAGAAAAACGTGCCGACGCCGAAGCGCGCCGCGAAGAAAGGGCGCAGCTTCTGTACGCCGCTGAAGAAGAACGCAGCGCCGTTGAAGGCGAATACGACCGCTTAATGGCTATCAGCGAAAACATCGCCAGCATGTTACGCAGCCTGCAAAATGCCGGCGGTATGCCGGGTGCAGGCGGTACGGGCGCATTTATCTGGCCGGTACAGGGCGAAATCACTTCGTACTACGGCTGGCGCACGCATCCGATTTTTGGCACGACGCGCTACCACAGCGGCTATGACATTGCCTGCGATACCGGTACGCCGATTGTCGCTGCCGACAGCGGCACGGTTGTATATTCCGGCTGGCTTGGCGGTTACGGCTACTGCGTAATGATTGACCACGGCGGCGGGCTTGTCAGCCTGTACGGGCACAACAGCGAGCTGTGGGTATACGAAGGCCAGTACGTTCAGCAGGGCGAAACAATCGCGCTGGCAGGCAGCACCGGCTGGTCCACCGGCCCGCACTGCCACTTTGAAGCACGCCTTAACGGCGAGCTGACCGACCCGATGAATTATCTGCCGTAAGGCAATTAAGCTGGAGGGGCATTGATGTTTAAACCAAGATTCAGTTTACTGACACTTTTGCTGGCGTGCGCCTGCGCCGTTATTGTTACCTTTGCGGGCATTATGGCGCTGATTCAGCACGCGGCTGGCAATTCCGTCAGCGGCATGGTGTTTTTAAAAACGCTGGTAACGGTGCGCGATAATTACGTTGAGCCCGTGGACAGTGAAAAACTTTTTGACGGCGCGACCACCGGTATGGTTAAAGCGCTGGGCGACCCGTATTCCGCTTACCTTGATAAAAAAAGCTTCAGCGAAATTACCGATTTGACTGACGGCGTGTTCGGCGGCATCGGCGTGGTGCTGGGCAAAAAGGATAACGATTTTGTCGTTGTTGCGCCCATGGAAGGCTCGCCGGGCGACGAAGCTGGCATTAAAGCCGGAGATAAAATTTTAGCGGTTGACGGCACCAGCGTTGACGGTATGCAGCTTGAGGACGTTGTCGGCAAAATCCGCGGCAAGCAGGGCACGGAAGTGGAACTGAAGCTGGCGGACGCAAACGGCAACGAGCGCACGGTGCGCGTAATCCGCGGCGATATCAAAGTTGAATCCGTCGGCGGCGAAATGCTGGAGGGCACGAATATCGGCTATATCCGCATAAGCGTGTTTAATGAGCAGACCGGCAACGATTTTGCCAAAAAATACATGGAACTGGAAAAACAGGGCATGCAGGCGCTTGTGCTTGACCTGCGCCACAACCCCGGCGGTATTTTGGGTGAATGCGTGAAGGTTGCGCAGTACATTGTGCCCAAAGGCACGGTGGTAAGCATTAAGGACCGCAACGGCAACACTTTTGTGGAAGAATCCAACCTTGAAAAAGTAAAATATCCGTTGGCTGTTCTGGTTGACCACGGCAGCGCCAGTGCGGCAGAGATTGTCGCCGGTGCGGTGCAGGATACCGGCGCTGGCAAACTGTTTGGCGTGCAGACCTGGTGTATAAATTAAGCGACAACACCGGCCTTAAACTGACGACTGCCAAATATTATACGCCGAGCGGGCGCTCTATCCACGGCACGGGCATTAAGCCCGATGTTGAGGTGGAGCTTGACCTTACCGGCATGACGGATAACCAGCTGGCGGCAGCGGAAAATTATTTGAAGGAAGAACTTGCGAAGTAAGAAGGGAGCAGGGGTTTTGAAGAAGTTTCTGGCTTTGGCGGCAATTTGCTGCGTGGCTTTTGTTAATTCTGCTTCGGCAGAGGATTTGACGAAATTTTATTCAACCGAGCGCGTGCGCGGATATAAAAGCGGCGAGTTTATGATTCTTGCCGAAGAAATTTCCGCAGCAAACCGGCATTGAGCAATAATATTATCAGCTGCCTGCCGCGCCATTCGCTGCTGCGCATTACCGACGACGGTCAGCCGTGGGCAGAGGCGGTTTGGAACGGGCAGAAGGGCTACATTGCCACCGAATATTTAACTCCTGCGGAAGCAGAGCCGCTTTTGAACGACGAGGACATTAATTTTGGCGAGTGGAAGCTGGACGACGTGTTTGCGCCGGAAAACGCCAAACTGGGCAAGCTGCTTAAAGAAGGCAAGGAGCACGGCGATTACGTTTACGAATATAAGGACGTAAAAATCAGTGTTAAGCGCGGTAAGCACACCATTACGGCGATGGAAGGCAAAACGCCGGTGTTTGCCACGATGCGCGGCGTCAGCACGGGCGACGAGGCTGCACGCGTAATTGGGCAGTACGGCATGCCGAACCGCGTGGTGTATTTTACACCGGATAAAGACGACGAAAGCCTGAAGCAGACGATGATGCTGGGCTACGATTTTGAAGGCGATTACGACGACGGCGGGCTTGATTTTTATATCGACGCCAACGACGTTGTAACCAAAATTGTACTGCGTAAAGACGACTGATAACCAAAAAGTGCTGTTATTTGTGTAAACTGCTTTACATAAATAGCGGCACTTTTAATTTTTTTGCGTTTT
>CASEGD010000125.1 GCA_949287345.1 uncultured Phascolarctobacterium sp.
GGAAAAAGCCGTTAACATGGCTAAATTAATGGACGTGCCCGTGCTGGCGCTGGTTGAAAACATGAGCTACATCACCTGCCCGGACTGCGGCAAGGAAATACGTGTGTTCGGCGAAAGCCATATCGACGAAATTGCCGAAAAGCACGGCGTTGACACCGTTGCCAAACTGCCGATTGACCCGGCGCTGGCAGCCGCCTGCGACGCAGGGACGATTGAAAACTTTACCGGCACATGGCTGGACGGCGTACTTGCCAAAGTAACCGCAGAAAACAAATAACGCAAACTAAAAAAGCAATTACTGTCCCAATTTAAGGATAGTAATTGCTTTTTTGACGTGGTTTGTTATAATATTTACTGCAAAAAGAGAGATTTCTGATGGTCGGTTCCTCCTGCACGGAGGTGATAGCGTGAGCGTTTATGAAGCATTATCTTTAATGATAACCTTCGGTATTCTCATCGCTACCATTTTTTCAAATAAGCGTTGAGTTAGTTTTAATTTAACGTGGGAATGAAATAGAGCCGCCCACGGCTGAGCAGCTCTTCTTTCAAACTCTAAATTTCTGAGGAGAGAGCTGACGGCCTTAACATCAGATTTCTCTCTTTTTGTATTATACAACGAAAACCTGTTAATTGCAAACGGTTTTAATCTTGCGCTCGGCGCAGATATAACAGCGGGTATGGCTGACCCTGCTCATCAAGCGGCGTGCGCTTGTAAACTGCAAAGCCCATGCGCTCATAAAAACCATGCGCCTGCGGATTCTGCTCGTTTACGCAAACTTCGGTTACGTTAAATTTTGCAAAAGCGTATTCCACAAGCTGCCTGCCTAAACCTTTGCCGCGCTGCTCCGGCGCGATAAACAGCATTTCAATTTTATTTTCTTCAATGCCCATAAAGGCAACAGGCTTTCCGTCAATTTCGCCCACCATTAAATGGGCAACGCCGCCCAAAGCCTGCGGCACGTAGGTTTTAATCTGCGCAATTTCCGCAGCACTTAAAAATAAATGCGTTGCTTTAACGGAACGCTCCCACACATCAAGCAGTTCAGCTATTAAATTTTCGTTTCTGTCTTTAACTTCGCTGATAATCATACAGTTGCTTCCTTCAAAATTTACTTAAAAAAGCCAAATACCTGCGCGCAGATGCCAACCACTACCAAAACGCCCGTAATAATTCTGATAATATTTATCAGGCTTTTACCGGCGTTTTTATTTATTTCTGCCGCGTAATAAGTAAACAAATGCCAGTTAAACAGCCATAAAATACCGGCAGGCAAAATTAAGCCGTGGTCTTTAAAAATGCCGTAAGCAATTAACGCCACGCTGATAATGTTCAAACAGTTGCTGAACACAAACAAATAATATTTAAACGTACTTACAAACATTGCGCTGTTATATTTTTTCAGCTGCTTTACTGAGCGGTAAGCCTGGTCAAGGCAAATCACCGCAGCTAAAACATATCCTAAAGTCATGGTTATACTCCAAATAAATTTTTATTTTGCCGTTAAGCCGCCGTCCACGGCGATGATGCTGCCGGTCATAAAGCTGTTGGCTGGTGAAAGCAGCGAGCAGATTACATGCGCGATTTCTTCTGCTTTGCCGATGCGCCCCATGGGGTACGCTTCCGCCACATCAGCCAGCGTATAGCTGCCATTTGCCACTGCAAGCTGTTTTTGCAAAAGCGGCGTATCCACATCCGCCGGGCAGACGCAGTTAACACGCAGGCGCGGCGCTGTATCCAGCGCCAGGGCGCGGGTAAACGCAACCACCGCACCTTTGCTGGCGCAGTAAGCAGCACAACCGTAGTTGCCACTTATACCGGCGTCCGAAGCGACGTTTACCACCGCGCCCGCTGCCGCAAAATGCGGCAGCAGCGCCTGCGTTAAAAACACCGTACCTTTTACATTCACGTTAAAAATTTCATCAAACTGCTGCTCCGTCAGCATTTCCATACTTTGCTCGCTGTAAATGCCTGCGCTGTTTACCAAAAAGTCAACGGCGCCGGCTTTTTTTATCTGCGCCGCCGCATTTTGGCAATCGCTTCCCCTGCTCACGTCACAGGCAATAAAATGCACTTTATCCGCGTAAGCGTTTTGCAGTTCAGCCAAAAGCTGCGGCTTTTCGTGCCGTGCCAAAAGCCAAACTTCCGCGCCGTCCGCCAGCAGCGTTTTGGCCGCTGCCAGCCCGATGCCGCTGGTGCCGCCGCTGATTACCGCGCGTTTACCTTCACATCCGTAATTCATCTTCCGCATCCTTTCTTTCCGGCGGCAAAACCATAATTACCGTGGTTTCTTCGCCGGGTATGCTTTCCATACTTACCTTTATGTCGTGGCGCAGGGCAATTTCCCGGGCAATAGCCAGCCCCAGCCCGCTGCCGTTTTTATTGGTTTCGCCGCGCGTTTTGTAAAAGCGCTCAAACACATAGGGCAAATCCTCCTGCTTAACGCCGCTGCCGTGGTCCGTCACCGTCAGGCGGTCGCTGCGCAGGCACAGCTCAACCTTGCCACCCTCATGGCTGAACTTAATGCTGTTGTCCAGAAAAATCATCAGCATCTGGCGCAGGCGTCCGTAGTCGCCCTCAATAAGGTACAGATTTTTGTCCAGCTGCAAATCAACCTGCACATTCTTTTGCTGCCCAAGGTGCTTGCTCGCGCGGGCGGCGTCCTGCACAACGTCGCACAAATTGATGACTTCCTTCTCAATTGGGAAGTCCGCATTCTGCAAGCGCGAAAGGTCAAGCAAATCGTTAATCAGCCGCTGCAAAAACAGGCTTTCGCTCAGCATTTGCTTATAATACTGCTCAACTTCGGCAGGGTCGGTAACAACCTTGTCGTTCAAGGCCTCCAGGCTTCCGCGGATAACCGTTACCGGCGTGCGCAGTTCGTGCGATATGTTGGCGATAAAGCTGCGGCGCAGTTTTTCAAGCTTGCGCCCTGCTTCATCGGCATCCAGCAGGCGGTCGCCCAGTTCGTCCAAAGTATCCGCCAAAGCGCCTATTTCGTCGTTCTGTTTGATGTTGCAGCGCTCGGTGTAATCATGCTCCGCCATTTTGTGCGCCACTGCCTTCATGCGGTTCAGCGGCTTGGTAAATTTCCAGCTGAACAGCACGCTCAGCAGCGATACCAGCAGCAACGCTATCGCGCAGGACAGCAGCAAAATTTTTACGCCTTCCCACGTGGCGGACTGCAAGCCCTGCACGGGGTAGTGCAAAAGCACAACGGCACGGATGCTGCCGCTTTCATCGTACACCGGCGCGGCGGCGCACAGCATAATTTCCTCGCGCACGGGGTTAAAATCTTCGGACACCGATACCGTACCTTTAAAAGCTGTTTCCACGCAGTTTTTTGTTACGTCCGGCAGCTCGCCGAACTCAATGCTGCGCACAGGCGGCTCGGGCTTTTGCGGAGGCAGCTCCATACCCTGCTCCAGCATACGGCGATGGTGTTTCATGCGGTGGTGCATCCGCTGCGGCAGTTTCAGTTCGCGGCTTTCGTCAACCACCCACACATCTTCCATGGTGATGTTGTTAATGTAGCCGATAAAGCGCGTGTTGGCAATGCCGCCGCGCTCCTCCAGCCAGCGTGCGTTTTCGCTCAGCACCTCGGCAATACGCACGGCGCGCTGCTGCAATTCCGTCCGCTTCATATCGATGGTATGCGCGCGGAAAAAATGCGCAAAGCTGCCGCCCACCACCAGCGCGAACACCAGCAGCACCGCTGCAAAATATAAAGTCAGCTTTAAAGCTATTTTGTTATGCATTTGCTTTCTCCTCAAACCGGTAGCCTACGCCCCAGATAATTTTATCCAGCTTGGCGCGCATACGCTTAATGTGCGAATCCACCGTGCGGCTGTCGCCGTAGTAATCGTAGCCCCACAAGCTGTCCAAAAGGTTATCGCGCGAGAACACCTTACTGCTATTTTTGGCAAGCGTCCACAAAAGCTCAACCTCTTTTTTGGTCAGCGCCACTTCTTCGCCGCCCACGGTTACAGCGTACTTGTCCAAATCAATTACCAAATTATCGTAGCTGTACGTGTTGCGGTTTACTTCCTCACGCGGCTGCATGCGGCGCAAAATCGCGCGCACACGCGCCATAACTTCGCCCGCGCTGAAGGGCTTGATAATATAGTCGTCCGCACCGATATCAAGGCCCATGATTTTTTCAAAATCTTCGCCGCGCGCGGTGACCATAATTACCGGCACCAGCGATTTGGCACGCAGCTGGCGGCACACTTCAAAACCGTCCATTTTTGGCATCATCACGTCCAGCAGCACCATGGCGATATCGGCTTCGTTGTCGCGGAACAGGCGCAAAGCCTCCTCGCCGTCCAACGCCACAATCGGCTCAAAGCCCTCCTTACGCGCATAATTGGATAAAATTGAAGTAATTTGTTTATTGTCATCAGCAATCAGCATTTTTGCCACTGCCATCATCCTTTCACAAAGAGCTACCTATATTATACAACCAAACCCCTTGTTTTTAAAAGTTTAAGCTGCGGGCAGATGGCTTGCCGATTATTTTTGCGTTATAATAATAACAGGCAAATGCAAAAAATTTGTGGCAAAACTGCCCGAAAATAAATTATTTTTGCCATAATTTTGCCATAACCATCCTGTACAATACAGATAAGCTAAAAAGTAACCATACAGATAAATTAAAGGAGTGACCAGATATGTTGAAAAGTAAATTGATGAAATCTTTGGTTGTTGCCGGTTTAATCTGCGCCACCAGCGTACCGGTTTTTGCGGCTGAACAGCCCGAAACTCCGCAGCCGACCATGCGCGAAAGAGTAGAACAGATTTTACACGAAGACGATAACAATGTGCGCCGCCCGATTCCGCGCCCCGCACGCCGCGGCCCCCAGCTGACGGAAGAACAGCGTCAGGCACGCGAAGCAGCACGCATGGCGTGGATGGAAATGACGCCGCAGCAGAAATTTGAACAGCGCCAGCAAATGCGCGAGGACTTTTTGGCACAGCTGCCGGCTGAAAAACGCGCCGCTATTGAACAGCGTGCCGCCGAAGCCAAAGCTAAATGGGACAGCATGACCGAAGAACAAAAACAGGACGCTATGCGCGATATGTTCCGCAGCTTCCGCCACCGCGACGGTTTTAGGCTGCACCACGGTTACGGCCCCGGCCACGGACGCGGCTGGCACTGCGACGGACCGCGTGACCGCGACCGCCACTACGACCGCTACCACCATGACGGACACTGCGACTGGGGCGACCGCTGCCCTTACTACGAGGATGACAAAAACTAATCCTCTCTAAAAAAGCCTAACCTTTAACATAACTAATCCAAATCCAACTTTCCCCAAATTTTTAAGCTAAAACTAATCCATAACCTTTCCCCTCCGATAAAATAAAAATCACGGTTGATACAACAGTATCGGCCGTGATTTTTTGTTAAAAAACAACCTGCCGTAATATTGCGGCAGGTTGCTCATAATTACTTAATTTTTACTTTTAGCTTAATCCTGTGCTGCCAGGCGTTTGTAAGTAGCAAGGCGCTCTTTGGCGTCGTGCTCGGTCTTTTCAAACAAGGCTTCTGCCTGGTCGGGGAACTGTTTTAACAGTGCGGAGTAACGTACTTCGCCCATCAGGAACTCGCGGAAATCGCCGGTCGGCTCTTTGCTGTCGAGCGTAAACGGATTCTTGCCCTGTTCCTTCAGTTCCGGATTGTAACGGTAGTTAGCCCAGTAACCGCATTCAACCGCACGTTTTGCTTCCAGCTGGCTGCAGCCCATGCCTACCTTCAAGCCGTGGTTAATGCACGGCGCATAAGCAATAATCAGGGACGGGCCATCGTAAGCTTCTGCTTCGGCAATGGCTTTCAGGGTCTGGTTTTTATCCGCGCCCATCGCGATTTGCGCTACATAAACATAGCCGTAGCTCATAGCCATCATGCCAAGGTCTTTTTTACGGGTGCGTTTGCCGCTGGCCGCAAATTTGGCGATAGCAGCGGCAGGCGTTGCTTTGGAGGACTGGCCGCCGGTGTTCGAGTAAACTTCGGTATCAAATACCATTACGTTTACGTTCTCGCCGCTGGCAAGCACATGGTCCAAGCCGCCGTAGCCGATATCGTAAGCCCAGCCGTCGCCGCCGAAAATCCAGTGGCTGCGTTTTACAAAGTACTGGCCAAGTTCTGCGATTTCCTTCAGCAGCGGGTTATCGCTGTTTTCGACAGCCAGTGCCGCTTTCAGCGCTTCGGCGCGTTCGCGCGTGCCGTCGCTTACGTTCATATTATCAAGCCATGCCTGCATTGCAGCTTTCAGGCCTTCGCTTACAGGCAGGTTCAAAGCTTCTTTTACGCGGTCAGCAACACGTTCGCGCGTATGTTTAACGCCCAGGCACATGCCAAGCCCGTATTCGGCGTTGTCCTCAAACAGGCTGTTTGCCCAGCTCGGGCCGTGGCCTTCGGCGTTCTTGCAGTACGGCATGCTCGGTGCGCTGGCGCCCCAGATAGAGGAGCAGCCCGTTGCGTTGGCAATCATCATGCGGTCGCCAACCAGCTGCGTAATAAGTTTGGCATACGGGGTTTCACCGCAGCCTGCGCATGCACCGCTGAACTCAAACAGCGGCTGTTCAAACTGCACGCCTTTAACGGTGTTTTTATTCATCGGGTTCGCTTTAGGCGCAACCTTCTTCATTGCGTAATCCCAGTTTTCGGTTTTGGCAAGCTGGGTTTCCAGCGGTTTCATAACCAAAGCCTTTTCCTTAGCCGGGCAAACCTGAGCGCAGTTGCCGCAGCCGGTGCAGTCCAGCTGGGATACAACCATGTGGAATTTAAGGCCTTTCGCGCCGATAGCGTCTTTAGACAGCATACCGGCAGGCGCATTTACCGCTTCTTCTTCCGTCATCAGCACGGGGCGGATGGCTGCGTGCGGACAAACAAAGGCGCACTGGTTGCACTGGATACATTTATCAATCTGCCATTCGGGCACGTTGATGGCGATGCCGCGTTTTTCGTAAGCAGCGGTGCCGCTCGGGAAAGTGCCGTCCTCGTGGTCCTTAAACGCGCTGACAGGCAGTTTGTCGCCTTCCAGACGGTTCATCGGCACAAGAATGTTATCAATAAAATCGTTGCCGGATTTAGCTTCGGTTACAGTATCGGCAGCTTCTTTCCAGCTTGCGGGCACATCAACCTTCACAATCGCGTTAACGCCCATATCGATAGCGGCGTTGTTCATGTCAACAACGTCCTTGCCTTTCAGGCCGTAGCTGTGTTCAACGGCTTCCTTCAGGTATTTAACGGCGTCGTCCAGCGGGATAATATCAGCCAGTTTAAAGAACGCCGACTGCATAATCATGTTAATGCGTCCGCCCAGGCCGATTTGCTGCGCGATTTTAACAGCGTCGATAATATAGAAGTTAACATCGTTTTCCGCAATGTAGCGTTTAATCTGCCCCGGCAGGTGTTTGTCAAGTTCTTCCACGCCCCAGTTGCAGTTGAGGAGGAACGTACCGCCTTTTTTCAGCCCTGCGGTAACGTCGTATTTATCTACATAGCTTTGGTTGTGTACGGCAACAAAATCCGCAGCGTTGATAAGGTACGGCGCGCGGATAGGCTCTTTGCCGAAACGCAGGTGCGAAACGGTGATGCCGCCGGATTTTTTGGAATCGTAGGAGAAATAGCCCTGCGCGTACATATCGGTGTGGTCGCCGATAATTTT